>NZ_JBSVXG010000068.1:0-29120 GCF_054070595.1 Pseudomonas sp. SDO55104_S430
GTTTTGGTTGAATCGATCACTCGCGGGCGACCGATACCTGTAGGAGCGAGGCTTGCCCGCGAAGCTTTTAGCGCCTGTAAGCCGAGCCGATATGTTGCTGAGGCAAAAGCGCCCCCTCGCGAAACAGTTTTTCCCGCAAGCTGCCATCCTCATAAGCGGTCTTGTACGACCCGCGCCTTTGCAGTTCCGGAATCACCAAATCGATGAAATCCACATAGCTCTCCGGCGTGACAACCCGCGTCAGGTTGAAGCCATCCAACCCGGTTTCGGCGATCCAGGATTCCAGCTCATCCGCCACTTGCTCAGGTGAACCGACCACCGTGATATAGCGCCCACCCAAGGCGTGCTGATCGAGCAATTTGCGCCGGGTCCAGTCGTTGTTCTGCAGGTGTTTGGTGGCGGACTGGATGGCGTTGCTCTTCACGTACTGGATCGGTTCGTCGATGGCGTATTCGGAAAAATCGATCCCGGTGGAGGCCGAAAAATGCGCCACGCCGGCCTCGGCGCTGGCGTAGCTGCGGTACTCGGCGTGCTTGGCCCAGGCCTGCTCCTCGGTGGCGCCGACAATCACGTTCAGGCCCATGAACACCTTGATGTCCTCGGGCTTGCGCCCGGCCTCGACCGCGCTTGCGCGCACCTTGTCCACCTGAACCTTGGTCGACGGTTTGTTCTGGCCGCTGATGAACACGCACTCGGCATTTCGTCCGGCGCACAGCAGGCCGCGGTCGGAGGCACCGGCCTGGAACAGCACCGGCGTGCGCTGCGGCGAGGGTTCGCACAGGTGATAACCGTCGACCTGATAGAACTCGCCCTTGTGCTCGACCTTGTGCACCTTGTCCGGCTGGGCATACACGCGCTGCTGCGGATCGTTGAGCACCGCGTCGTTTTCCCAGCTGCCTTCCCAGAGTTTGTAGAGCACCTCCAGGTACTCGTCGGCCTGGTCGTAGCGCCGGTCATGCTCGACCTGCTCGCTCAGGCCCATGGCCTTGGCGGCGCTGTCGAGGTAGCCGGTGACGATGTTCCAGCCCACACGCCCACGGCTCAGGTGATCGAGAGTCGACAGGCGGCGGGCGAACAGATACGGCGGTTCGTAGGTGAGGTTGGCGGTCAGACCGAAACCGAGATTTTTCGTCACCGCGGCCATGGCCGACACCAGCAGCAGCGGATCGTTGACCGGCAGCTGGATCGACTCCTTCAACGGCACGTCCACCGAGTTCTGGTACACGTCGTAGACGCCGACGATGTCAGCGATGAACAGGCCGTCGAACAGTCCGCGCTCAAGCAGTTGCGCAAGCTCGGTCCAGTACTCGATGGTCTTGTATTGGGTCGAGGTGTCCCGTGGGTGAGTCCACAGGCCATGGTTGATGTGGCCGACGCAGTTCATGTTGAACGCGTTGAGCAGGATCTTCTTTTTCGCATCGCTCATCAGATGGTCCCCCGCAGTGGCGGGTTTGCATCGTTGAGGTAGTAATTGCCCACCGCGTGATACTTCCAGCGCACCGGGTCGTGCAGGGTGTGCACCCGGGCATTGCGCCAGTGCCGGTCCAGGCCGTGCTCGCGCAGGGTCGCCTGGCTTCCGGCCAATTCGAACAGGGTGGTGCCGGCGGCGAGGGAGATTTCGGTGCTGATCGCGCGGGCTTCGGCGACGGCAATCGAGGCGGCGGCGACGGTGTCGGCGTTGGTTTCGGCCTGGGCCTTGTCGAGGTATTCACCGGCGCGTTCCAGCAGGGCTTCGGCGGCGTGCAGGCGAATGCTCAAGTGGCCGAAGCTCTTGAGGGTCAGCGGGTCTTCGCTGGCGCTGTCGTGGGTGGCGTCGATCCATGGCCGGGTTTTGGTGCGCACGAAATGCAGGGCATCTTCGTAGGCGGCGCGGGCGATGCCGGTGTCGATGGCGGCGTGGAGAATCTGGGCCAGCGGGCCGACCGGGGTCGGGCGCTCGAAGGCGCTTTGAAACGGGATCACGTCTTGTGCGGCGACGAAGACATCCTCGAACACCACCGAACCGCTGCCGGTGGTGCGCTGGCCGAAGCCGCTCCAGTCGTCGATCACCGTCAGACCCTGGCTGTCGCGAGGGACGAAGGCCAGTTGCTGCACGCCGTTTTCGTCGATCACCGAAGTGGGAATGCGCTGGGCGTAAATCGCCCCGGTGGCGTAGAACTTGCGGCCGTTGATGCGATAGCCGCCGGCATCGCGGGTCAGTCGCGTGGTGCGGTCGTGGGCGGTTTTGGTACCGAGTTCGGCCAGGGCATTGCCGAAGCGCTGGCCGGCCAGGACTTCGGCGTACAAGCGTTGTTTCTGCTCTTCGCTGCCGTTCACCCGCAGCACTTCCAGGGCATAGAAATGGTTCTGCGGAATCTGCCCCAGCGAGCCGTCGGCCTGGGCAATCAAGGCGATGACCTTGGCCAGGGTGACGTTGGAAACGCCGGCGCCGCCGAATTCCTTGGGCACGCTGATGCCCCACAGGCCGGAGCGGGAAAACACCTCCAGTTCCGGGTGTGGCAAACGGCGTTCGCGGTCGCGCTGGGCGCTGTCGCGTTTGAAATCTTCGGCCAGGTCGCTTGCGACGATCAGGGCTTGCTCATCGCTGGTGATGACCGCGACGCGTTGAGAATGGGTCATGTACTTCTCCAGATGTCTGGTTTCAGATCCAGGAATGGCGAGCCGGCAAGGTGCCATTCAGGTGATAGGCGCCGACCGCGTGATACTTCCAGCGCACCGGGTCGTGCAGGGTATGCACGCGGGCGTTGCGCCAGTGGCGGTCGAGGTTGAATTCGGCGAGGGTGGCGCGGCTGCCGGCCAGCTCGAACAGCTTTTCGCTGGCCTGCAACGCGATCTCGGTGGTCAGCACTTTGGCTTCGGCCACGGCAATCGAGGCGCGCGCGGCGGACTCGGCGGTGAGCGGCGCGGCACTGACCTGATCGAGCACTTGCCCGGCCTTGCGCAGCAGCGCTTCGGCGGCGTGCAGTTCGATCTTCAGCTTGCCGATGTCGGCGATCACGTAGAGGTCGTCGCTGGCGCGCTCCACGTTGGCGTCGATCCACGGGCGTGCGCGGGTTTTCACGAATTCGATGGCGTCATCGATGGCGCCGCGGGCGATGCCGGCGTCGATGGCGGCCTGGATCAGTTGGGAGATCGAGCCTTGGGTGTTGGGCTTTTCGTTGATCTTCCAGTTGTCGATGACCAGGTCGGCGTCGACGTGCACGTTGTTCAGCAAAATCGTGCCGCTGGCGGTGGTGCGCTGACCGAAGCCGGACCAGTCATCGACGATGCGCAGTCCCGGTGTGCCGCGACGGACGAAGGCCAGCACCTGTTTGCCCTCATCGTTCAGCGCCTTGACCGCGACCCAGTGGGCGAACAGCGGGCCGGTGGAATAGAACTTCTGCCCGTTGAGGACGAAACCTTCGCCACTGGCGGTGATGCGCGCCTTGAGTTCCAGGGTGTTCTTGGTGCCGCGTTCCGGCCCGGCATTGCCGATGCGCCAGCCTTCGAGCACGGTTTTGAACAGGTGTTTTTTCTGCGCTTCGGTAGCGCTGCCGAGCACCAGATTGATGATGCCGAACTGGTTCTGCGGGATCTGCCCGAGCGCCGGATCGGCGGCGGAAATGATCGCGAAGACTTCGGCGACAGTGACGAACGAAACCTGCGGCCCACCGTACTCACGCGGGATGGCAATGCTGCCCAGGCCGCTGCGGGTGAACTGCTCGATTTCCGACCACGGCAGCTTGCGCTGCTGGTCACGTTTGGCCGCCTGCAGGCGCGCAACTTGCGCAAGCTCGTGGGCGGCCTTGATGGCTTGTGCGTCGTTGCGCAGCACTTGCGCGGGCAACAACAGCGGGGCGATGTCCAGATCACTCTGGACGACTGCGTCTGCCAGACTGGACATCACTGCCACTCCTTGGCTACAGGCAATGCCCTGGCGATCTGCACTGGGGTGATTGTGTTCCGGACCATACCTACCTCACATCTCATGGAAACGCCGCTTCGCGGCGAACGAAAACAAGAATGTCCGGTGGTCCGGTGCATATACCCTAAGCGTTTATAAAAAAGTTATGAACTAACTTTTAGGAATATGTATAGAGATAGATCGCGAGACCTGTGGCAAACGCAATCCCTGTGGGAGCGAGGCTTGCCCGCGATGGTCGTCAACGATGACGCGGGGTGTCTGGATGCCTGCGGTGTCTGGGCCTCCATCGCGAGCAAGCTCGGCTCCTACAGGGGATGCGGTTGGATGTGGGAGGCGATTCTTATTGTGCGGGCCGGGGCCCAGCGGGAGTTGTTGCCGACGCGGTCGAGGATGCAGTAGGTGACTTCCAGGCGCAGGTCTTCGCCGGCTTCGAGGATGATGGTGGATGGCACCCAGAGCTGGATGGGCAGGCCTACATCGCAGACGTTCAGCGGAGGCAAGTCCATGCGCGCATCGCCCCAGCGCAGGGTGATTTCGTCGCCCTCGGCCATGTTCAGGTAAGGCTCGATGGTCAACGGCACGCCGCGCCGGATCTGCCGTGCATTGAGCCCTCGGCGGCGGATGGTGGCGGGCAGATCCACCGGCGCCAGGAACTGGTTTTCGTCATCGCCCAGAGAACCACCGGGGCAGTCGAGTTTGATCTGTACCCGCGTCGCCACCGACAGCGCCGGGCTTCTGCCGACCTGCATCACCCGGTAATGCACCCAGGTAGCGCCGCTGGCGATGAAGCTTTCCGGTACCCGCAGACTGACCGTGTGACCAACGTCCTGCGTCGTCACCACGCGAGAGGCGACGTAGAGGCCGTCCCAGAACAGTTCGATCAGGTCGCCGTTGTCCATGTCGGCGTACGGCCCTACCTCGACCCGCAGATGGGTCGCCGCGAGGCAATTGATTCCTTCCTTGCTGATTTGCGGCAGGGTCGGTGGTGCCAAAGACGGTATGCGTGAGATGCAATTCATGGGGTATCTCTCCTTGAAGTCGTTCAGCGAAATCCATTTCTGAAACAGGAAAGGAAGTTTGACTTTGCTTTGAAATGGCAAGTGGGGTCGTTAGATAAAAGTTGCGTTGAATATGAGTCAATAGCGCGCGATATATATGTAAGCGATCTGCGGTTATTCAGAAGACTCCTACACGTCGAAGTCAATAAACGCGGGCGTCAGTCGAAAAAGACCATGTAAATCGGGATGCAGGGGAAACAAGCGAAGTATTGCGCGGCACATAACTATGTAGCGCACATAATCGAATAGTTTGTTTGAGTGGGGAGTAACTTCCATCCATGGAAGTTGGGGGGTTCTACGATGGATGTATCAAGCGTGCGAGTTGCTCAAAAACTTGCTCAAAAACTGTTTCGTCCGCTCTTCTTTCGGGTTGGCAAACAGCGCCTTCGCTTCGCCTTGCTCGACGATCACGCCCTTGTCGAAGAACACCACACGGTTGGCCACATCGCGAGCGAAGGCCATTTCGTGGGTGACGATGACCATGGTGCGATTCTCCTGGGCCAGGCCGCGGATCGTCGCCAGCACTTCGCCCACAAGCTCAGGGTCCAGTGCCGAGGTCGGTTCGTCGAACAGGATCACTTCCGGTTCCATCGCCAGTGCGCGGGCAATCGCCACCCGTTGTTGCTGACCGCCGGAGAGGCGGCGTGGGTAAGCGTCTTCCTTGCCCGCCAGGCCAACCTTGGCCAACAGCTTTTTCGCCAGGGCAACGGCTTCATCGCGCGGGACCTTCTTTACGACGATCGGGCCTTCGATGACGTTTTCCAAAGCGGTGCGATGGGGGAACAGGTTGAAGTTCTGGAACACGAAACCCACGTGCTGGCGCAGGGTGCGCACCAGGCCTTGCTGCTGGGTCAGCGGGCGGCTGCTATCTATCTCGATATCGCCGACCTTGATCCGGCCGCTGGTGGGTTCTTCCAGGAAGTTCAGGCAACGCAGGAACGTGGTCTTGCCCGAGCCGCTGGGCCCGATGATCGCCACGACCTCACCTTCCTTCACTTGCAGATCGATGCCGTTGAGCACGACGTGACCCTTGAACTGCTTTGTCAGTTTTTCCACGGCAATCATGGGGTCAGGACTCCTGGTCGTGCCGATTGACCCGGGCTTCCAACCGGTTCTGCAGGTGCGACAGCACCGAAGCGAGAACCCAGTAGATCAGCGCGGCGGCAAGATACATGGTGAAGACTTCGAAGGTACGGGCGGTGATCAGTTGCGCCTGACGGAACAGTTCCGGCACCTGGATGGTGGCTGCCAGCGCGGTGTCCTTGACCAGGGAAATGAAGCTGTTGCCCAGTGGCGGCAACGCGGTGCGCATCGCCTGCGGAATGATCGCCCGGCGCAGGGTCTGCGCGCGGGTCATGCCGATACTGGCCGCCGCTTCCCATTGGCCGCGCTCGATGGAGCTGATCGCGGCACGCAGGATTTCACAGGCATAGGCGGCCATGTTCAGCGAGAAGCCGATCAGGGCCGCCGGCAGCGGATCAAGTTCCAGACCTATTTGCGGCAGGCCGTAATAGATCACGAACAGTTGCACCAGCAACGGCGTGCCGCGAAAGAACGACACGTAGATGCGGGCGATCCAGCTGGCCAGTTTGAAGCGCGACAGACGCATCAGCGCCAGGCCGAAGCCCATCACCAGACCGAAGAACATCCCGCCCAGGCTCAGGATCACTGTGTAGTACGCGCCCTTGAGCAGAAAGGGCGCGGAGTCCAGTGCGAGTTGGAAAGCTTCTCCCATTATTTGGTGACGTCAGCTTGGAAGTATTTCTCCGAGAGCTTGGCCAGGGTGCCGTCGGCGCGCAGCTTCTCGATTGCCTTGTTCAGCGCGTCCAGCAGCTCAGGCTCGCCTTTGCGCAGGGCGATACCGGCTTCCTGACGGGAGAACGCAGCGCCTGCGGCGACGGTGTCCTTGGCTTTCTGGGCGTATTCCAGCGCGGCCAGACGGTCGATCAGGATGGCGTCGATACGGCCGTTGCGCAGGTCCTGGAACTTGGTCGGATCATCGTCGTAGGTCTTGATGATGGCTTTAGGCTGATTGTCCTTGAGCCACTGCTCGTAGTTGGTGCCCAGGCCCACACCGACTTTCTTGCCGGCCAGGTCATCGGCGGACTTGATCGCGCCTTCGTTCTTTTTCAGAACCAGTGCCTGGATGCCGGAAACGGTGTACGGCTCGGAGAAGTCATACTTTTTCTTGCGCTCTTCGGAGATGGTCACCTGGTTGACCACAGCGTCCAGACGCTTGGATTCCAGTGCCGCGAGGATGCCGTCCCACTTGGTCGGTTGCAGCTTGGCCTTCACGCCCAGCTCCTTGGCCAGGGCTTCGGACAGTTCGACTTCGAAACCGGACAGCTTGCCGTCGGCATCGACGAAGCTGAATGGTGGGTAGGTGCCTTCAAGGCCGATGTTGATCACACCGGCATCCTTGATTTTTTGCAGTTGCTCACCGGCAACGGCGTTGCCGATCAGGCCGGCGCTCAGTGCCAGGCCCAGCGAACCCACCAGCAGATTTCGACGTAGTGCGGAAAAATTCATGACTAGCCCCTGTGTTTTCTTATGGAAGTTGCGTTTGGAAAGGTTGGCGAAAACGGGAATTGGACGACAGCGCTATCCTGCCTTAAAGCAGCGTATGAGTCTCTCGGGAAATTCGCGTATAGCATGACTATATGATGGCGTTTTTAGATTAGAAAATAATAAATTCTCTAACGCTTATCTCTTTTATGAATATAAACAACCCCCTGTAGGAGCGAGCATGCTCGCGATGGAGGTCAACGATAACGCTGGCATCCAGACACCCCGCGGTGCCCGAACCACCATCGCGAGCGTGCTCGCTCCTACAGGGACAGGGTTGTTACAGGAAATCCTTATAGGCAAACAACGCCGGTGCCCCGCCGGTGTGCAGGAAGATGATCGGGCCATCGTCGAAACGCTGACGCCCGATCCCGTCCAGCAACCCCGCCATGGCCTTGCCGGTGTACACCGGGTCCAGCAGCAGTCCTTCCTGACTCGCCACCAGCTTCACCGCCGCCAGCGTTCCGGCATTCGGCTCGCCGTAGCGCGGTGCGAAGTATTCGTCCCACAGTTCCACCTTGAAGCTGTCCGGCAGACTCACACCCAGCAGTTCGGCGGTGCGTTCGGCCAGGCCCTGGACCTTCGGCAATTGATCCTCTTCGCTACGGGAAACCGTGACACCAATCACCGGCAGATCCGGCAGCGCTTCGTTTAACGCCAGCGCCAGACCGCTGTGGGTGCCGGCACTGCCCGAGGCCAGGACCACGGCGGCGAAATTCAGGCCGGTGTCCTTGATCTGCTCGGCCAGTTCCAGGCCGGCGCGCACATAACCCAAGGCGCCCAAAGCATTGGAGCCACCAATCGGCACCAGATAGGGTTTCTTGCCGTTGCTGCGCAGACGTGCCGCCAATGCGTGCAGTTGCTCGTCGGCGTTGTCGAGATTTTCCACCAGTTCGACCTTGGCATCGAACAGGTCGAGCAGCAGGCGGTTGCCGTTGCCGACGTAGTTGGGGTCTTCGGTATTGAGCGGGTTTTCCAGCAGGGCGACGCAGCCCAGGCCCAGTTTGGCGGCAATGGCGGCGGTCTGGCGCACGTGGTTGGATTGCAAAGCGCCGGCGGTGATCAGTGTGTCGGCACCCTGCTCGAGGGCATCGGCGCACAGGTATTCGAGTTTGCGCAGCTTGTTGCCGCCCATCGCCAGCGGTGTCAGGTCATCGCGCTTGACGTACACGTCGCGCCCGAGCCAGGTCGACAGGCGTTCGAGTTTTTCCAGGGCGGTGGGCTGACCGAGCAGGTCGAGACGGTTAAAACGGGCAAGCTGTTGTTTGATCATGGGTCCGTACTGGCGGTGAATGATCAAACGACTATAGGCACGGCCAAAAGCCGGGGCAACCGCCAATCGCTTATAGCCAAACGTGCTTGATCCAGCACTATTGGTTCTTAATTTGCCGCGCGCGCCTTGCCGTAGAGTAATCGCCGTCAGTGCGGCCAGACAGTCCGGTCGCCCGTGAGGAGTTTTTACCGTGAGTGAGCGTTCCAGCCATTGGCAATTGCAGACCATCGTCACCCAACTGCGCAGCGCACGTGACCAGTGGCGTGCACAGAACGGCCGCGCCAGCACCGAGCAGGGCGGTCGCGAGTTGCCGTCCCGGGCGGCCATGGCGGAGATTCTCGAGGCGCTGTGCGGGGCGCTGTTTCCGATGCGCCTGGGGCCGGTGGATTTGCGTGAAGAGAGCGAGGACTTCTACGTCGGCCACACCCTCGACGTGGCGTTGAATGCGTTGCTGGCGCAGGCGCGACTCGAACTGCGTTACGCCGCTCGCCACAGTGCTCAGGCCGAGGAAGAGGTCGAGGCCAGGACGATCCAGATCATTCAGGATTTCGCCCTCGCGTTGCCGGGGCTGCGCAGCCTGCTGGATACCGATGTGCTGGCCGCTTATCACGGTGACCCGGCAGCGCGCAGCGTCGATGAAGTGCTGCTGTGCTACCCGGGGATTCTGGCGGTGATTCACCATCGCCTGGCTCACCATCTGTATCGCGCCGGCTTGCCGTTGCTGGCGCGGATCAGCGCGGAAATTGCCCACTCGGCCACTGGTATCGACATTCACCCAGGCGCGCAGATCGGCCGCAGTTTCTTCATCGACCACGGCACCGGCGTGGTGATCGGCGAGACGGCGATCATTGGCGAGCGGGTGCGGATTTATCAGGCGGTGACCCTGGGCGCCAAACGCTTCCCGGCGGACGAGGACGGTCAGCTGCAAAAGGGCCAGCCACGCCACCCGATTGTCGAGGACGACGTTGTGATCTACGCCGGCGCGACCATCCTGGGCCGGATCACCATCGGCAAGGGCACGACCATCGGCGGCAACGTCTGGCTGACCCGCAGCGTGCCGCCGGGGAGCAACCTGACGCAGGCGAGTTTGCAGGTTGATGATGGGACGCAGAAATAGGGTTTCTGATATTCATTGACTGAGCTGGCCTCTTCGCGGGCAAGCCTCGCTCCTACTGGGTTCGCATGCGCGGCATAGCACCTGTAGGAGCGAGGCTTGCCCGCGAATTTTTTTGATCTTTCCCACCTCCAAAAACCGACCGCTCAGCCCTGCGATTAGTCCTTAGCCTGCTATCCATGTTTAAATTGAACGCTCATTCAAGTTAAACCGGTGGTTCGCCACCCGCTCACAACAGGAGGCTTGCCTTTGCTGAGTCCGATTTCTACAGCCGCGTTTTACCGCTTCGAGGTGCACCGTTCATGAGTGCATCGTCCCTTTCTGCCAGCGGCCTGGTCCGCATGAACCCACCGGTTTTCTGGTTCTCCGCGAGTTTCATCTTGCTGTTCGGCATCGTGGTTATTGCCATGCCCGAACAGGCCGGCGCCTGGCTTCTGGCGGCGCAAAATTGGGCGGCCAACACGGTTGGCTGGTATTACCTGCTGGCGATGACCCTGTATCTGGTCTTCGTGGTGGTCACCGCGTTATCGGGCTACGGCAAGATAAAACTCGGTGCCGACCACGACGAGCCCGAATTCAGTTACCTGTCCTGGGCCGGCATGCTGTTCGCCGCCGGGATCAGCATCACCCTGTTTTTCTTCTGTGTGTCCGAACCCCTGACCCACATGCTCCAGCCGCCCCAAGGCGAGGCAGGCACACCGGCCGCGGCGCGTCAGGCGATGCAGATTCTCTTTCTGCACTGGGGCCTGCATGGCTGGGGGGGGTTCGCGTTTGTCGGCATGGCGCTGGCCTACTGCGCCTACCGCCACAACCTGCCGCTGGCCCTGCGTTCGGCGCTGTACCCGCTGATCGGCAAGCGCATCAACGGCCCCATCGGTTACGCCGTGGACGGCTTCGGCATCATCGCTACCGTGTTCGGCCTGGGCGCCGACATGGGCTTTGGCGTGCTGCACCTCAACTCGGGCCTGGACTACCTGTTCGGCATCGCCCACACCCAGTGGATTCAAGTCGGCCTGATCACGTTGATGATGGGCGCGGCGATCATCGTCGCCGTCTCCGGCGTCGACAAGGGCGTGCGGGTGATGTCCGACATCAACATGCTGCTGGCCTGCGCGCTGCTGCTGTTCGTGCTGTTCGCCGGGCCCACGCAGCATCTGCTCAATACGCTGGTGCAGAACATCGGCGACTACCTCGGCGCCTTGCCGATGAAGAGTTTCGACCTCTACGCCTACGATAAACCCAATGACTGGCTGGGCGGGTGGACGGTGTTTTACTGGGCCTGGTGGATCGCCTGGTCGCCGTTCGTGGGCCTGTTCATCGCGCGAATTTCCCGGGGCCGGACCATTCGTGAATTCGTCTTCGGCGTGCTCTTGATTCCGCTGGGTTTCACCCTGGCGTGGATGTCGATTTTCGGTAACAGCGCCATCGACCAGGTGCTCAATCACGGCATGTCGGCGCTGGGCATGTCGGCCATCGAAAACCCGTCGATGACCCTCTATCTGCTGCTGGAAACCTACCCCTGGAGCAAGACCGTGATCGCGGTCACGGTGTTCATCAGCTTTGTGTTTTTCGTCACCTCCGCCGACTCCGGCACCGTGGTGTTGTCGACGCTCTCGGCCAAGGGCGGCAACCCCGACGAGGATGGCCCGAAATGGCTGCGGGTGTTCTGGGGCGCGATGACGGCGTTGGTCACCAGTGCATTGCTGTTCTCCGGCAGCATCGATGCACTGAAGTCGGCGGTGGTGCTGACCTCGCTGCCGTTCTCGCTGATCTTGCTGTTGATGATGTGGGGCCTGCACAAGGCGTTTTACCTGGAGTCGCAGAAGCAGATCGCGCAGTTGCATTCGCTGGCACCGGTGTCCGGCGCGCGGCGCGGTGGCTGGCGTCAACGCTTGAGTCAGGCGGTGCATTTCCCATCGCGGGACGAGGTGTACCGTTTCATGGAAAGCACGGTGCGCCCGGCGATCGATGAAGTGTCGGCGGTTTTTGTCGAGAAGGGTCTGAACGTGGTCACGGTGCCGGATCCGGCCCATGACAGCGTCAGCCTGGAGATCGGTCACGGCGATCAGCATCCGTTCATCTATCAGGTGCAGATGCGCGGCTATTTCACGCCATCGTTTGCCCGTGGCGGCATGGGCTCCAAACAGCTCAACAACCGCCGTTACTACCGGGCCGAGGTGCATTTGAGCGAGGGCAGTCAGGATTACGATCTGGTGGGTTACAGCAAGGAGCAGGTGATCAACGACATCCTCGATCAGTACGAGCGGCACATGCAGTTTCTGCATCTGGTGCGTTGATCGTTACGCCTCGCTGGTCAGCACCATGAACAGCACCAGCGCCGCGACCGGCACGCCGAACACCGCACTGCCGACAGCCAGCTCCGTGCCCAGGGGCTGGCCGGCATGCACCACGCCCACCGCGCCGTTGATCAGAGTCAGCGCGAACCACAGCACGATGAAGCAGTAGGCCAGGGTCTGGCGGGTGAAGCCGATCTTCTCGCCGATGAAGAACATCAGCGCCAGGAGGATGAGGCCGAAGGTGATGATGATGGTGGTGTGCATGGTGGGTGTTGCCTATGAGGTTTGTAGTGACTGGTCCGCCGCCTTCGCGGGCAAGCCCGCTCCCACAAGGATCACTACGATCTCTGTGGGAGCGAGCCTGCTCGCGATAGGTTCACTGCGGTCTCAATTTGAGCTTAGTTAAACCAATCCACCATTGACCCGCAAAATCTGCCCATTGACCCAACCCGATTCCGGCCCCGCCAGAAAGGACACCACCCGGGCGATATCCTCAGGCTGCCCAAGACGTTCCAGCGGAGGCATTTTGGCGAGGGTCTGGATCTGTTCCTCGCTCTTGCCATGCAGGAACAGCTCGGTCGCCACCGGTCCCGGCGCCACCGCGTTGACCGTGATATCGCGCCCGCGCACTTCCTTGGCGAACACCTGAGTCAGGGACTCCACCGCCGCCTTGCTGGCGATGTACACCGCATAACCCGGCAGGTTCATGCCCACGGTACTGCTGGAAAAATTGATGATCCGACCGCCGTTGTTCAAGCGCGTCGCCGCCTCGCGCAGGGTGTTGAACGTGCCGCGCGCGTGGATGTTGAAAGTCTGTTCGAACAGCTCGTCGCTGTGCTGCGCCAACGGCATGACCTTGAGGATGCCGGCGTTGTTCACCAGTACATCGATCTTTCCCAGCTGCGCTTCGGTCTCATCGAACATCCGCCGCACGTCCTCGGCATTGGCCACATCGGCCTTGATCGCTATGGCCCGATACCCGGCCTGACGCAACTCAACCACCAGCTTCGAAGCTTCGCTGGCGCTGTTGGCGTAGTTGATCGCGACGGCGAAACCTTCGCCGGCCAGCTGTTTGGCGATGACCGCGCCAATGCCATGGGAGGCGCCGGTTACGAGGGCAACTTTCGAGTCTTGAATCGACATGTTTTCTGCTTCCTGAATTAGGTGTGTAGAGCCAATTTCACATGTTTACTCAGGCCGATAAATGCACGAGAGTTGCCTTGACTGTTCAATAATCGCCAACAATCTAGCGTCGGGAGATCAGCGTGGATCAGGTCAAAGCGATGAAGGTCTTCGTGCGCATCTACGAGCGCAGCAGCTTCACCCTGGCGGCGCAGGACCTGGACCTGCCGCGCGCAACCCTGACTCACACCCTGAATCAGTTCGAGGCCTGGCTCGGCACGCGCTTGCTGGAACGCAGCACGCGCAAGGTGCGCCCGACACTGGATGGCGAGGCGTATTACCAGCGCTGCGTGCAGTTGCTCGCAGAACTTGAAGAAGCCGAATTGGCCTTTCGCAGCGTCGCGCCCAAAGGCCGCTTGCGGGTGGATTTGCACGGCACCCTGGCCCGGCATTTCGTCATCCCCGCGCTGCCGCAATTCATGGCCCGCTACCCCGACATCGAACTGTCCATTAGCGAAGCCGATCGCCTGGTCGACCTGATCGCCGAAGGCGTCGACTGTGTACTGCGCGCCGGCACCCTAAGCGACTCGGCGCTGATCGGCAAACGCGTCGCCAGCCTGCGCCAGATCACCTGCGCCAGCCCCGCCTATCTGCGCAAACACGGCGAACCGAAAACCCTCGACGACCTGAAAAAACACCGCGCCGTGAACTACGTGTCCCGCACCGACGGCAAAGTGTTCCCCTTCGAATTCATGGTCGATGGCGAACTCAGGGAAGTGCCCATCGACAGCGCGCTGTCCGTATTCGGCGCCGAAATCTACGCCGCCTCCGCCATCGCCGGACTGGGCCTCATCCAATGCCCCCACTACCGAATGGAAACCCAGATCGCCCAGGGCCTGATCAAGGAAATCCTCCCCAACACCCCACCCCCACCCATGCCGGTCTCGGTGCTGTACCCCCACAACCGACACATGTCGCCACGGGTTCGGGTGTTTGTGGATTGGTTGGGGGAGGTGTTTGCGCAGGCGCGATAAAGATCAAAAGATCGCAGCCTTCGGCAGCTCCAGAGGCACGCGGACACCTGTCGAAGGCTGCGATCTTTTCAAAATGTTTAAGTCGTAAATGCGCTCGGATCTGCTGCCGTAAAGTCTGGAGTTCTTCATCCAACTGCGGGAAGGGCTCACTGACATGATCTATACGGTCGTTCTGCAAAAAAACTCTGACTCGGACTACGGCGTGATCATCCCGGACGTTCCGGGATGTTTTTCCGCAGGCAGCACCGTGGCACAGGCGCTTGATAGCGTGAAAGAGGCGCTGTCCCTGCATTACGAAGGGCTGGTGGCTGACGGTGATCCACTGCCGCAGGTGCAGGAAATCGACGCACATCTTGATAACCCCGATTACGCCGGTGGCGTGTGGGCGGTGGTGGATTTCGATATCACGCCTTATTTCGGCAAGGCGGTGCGTTTCAATGCCACGCTGCCGGAGCAATTGCTTGAGCGCATCGACCAGACCGTCAAACGCGACCAGCGTTACAACTCGCGTTCCGGTTTTTTGGCGGCTGCGGCTTTGCGCGAACTGTCGGCATAGGGTTTCGATGAAAGTTTTGTGAAACGTTTCAGCAATTAGTCGAGTCAGAGGTTTTTTGGCGTTTGTCCGGGCGTATGCTGGGCGACTGGCGAAGCAGTCGAGACCAGATTCAAGACAGACAAGAGAGGATTCGATGACTTACACCGCTGCCGAAAACCGCTACGACTCCATTCCTTACCGCCGCGTCGGACGCAGCGGACTGGTGCTGCCGGCGCTGTCCCTGGGCCTGTGGCACAATTTCGGCGACAGCACGCCGATCGATACCCAGCGGGCGCTGTTGCGCACGGCGTTCGATTTGGGGATCAACCATTTCGACCTGGCCAACAACTACGGGCCGCCCTATGGCAGCGCCGAGATCAATTTCGGCCGTTTGCTGCGCGAGGATTTCAAGCAGTACCGCGATGAGCTGATCATCTCCAGCAAGGCCGGTTGGGACATGTGGCCCGGGCCTTACGGGCAGGGCGGCGGGTCGCGCAAATATGTACTGGCCAGCCTCGACCAGAGCCTGCAGCGCCTGGGCCTGGACTATGTGGACATTTTCTACTCGCACCGTTTCGACCCGGACACCCCGCTGGAAGAAACCGCCAGCGCGCTTGCCACGGCGGTGCAGCAGGGCAAGGCCCTGTACATCGGCATCTCGTCCTACTCCGGGGTCAAAACCCGCGAGATGGCCGCGCTGCTGAAGGAGTGGAAAGTGCCGCTGCTGATCCATCAGCCCGCCTATAACCTGCTCAATCGCTGGGTGGAAAAGGACCTGCTGGATGTCACTGATGAACTCGGCACCGGGGTGATTGCTTTCACCCCGCTGGCGCAAGGGCTGCTGACGGACAAGTACCTGAACGGCGTGCCGGCGGACGCGCGGGTCAATCGGCCGGGCGGCGGTTCGTTGCAGGCCTCGCACCTGTCCGAAGCCAACATCGCTCACGTTCGAGCCTTGAACGAAATCGCCAAGCGTCGCGGCCAGAGCCTGGCGCAACTGGCACTCGCCTGGACCCTGCGTGATCCGCGCGTGACTTCGGCGCTGATCGGCGCAAGCCGGCCAGAGCAGATTGTCGAGAACGTCGGGGCGTTGAAGAACTTAAGCTTCAGCGTTGAGGAACTGGCAGAGATTGACCGGTTCGCCCAAGAGGGTGGGATCAACCTTTGGGAGAAGCCTTCGATGGCGGAGTAACTTCGTCTGGCGTTAAAGACAAATCAGGCCTCTTCACGCGGTGAAGGGGCCTGATTTTTTAAAGGACGTGTCGTCGTTACTTCTTGTTTGGAAAGCCGAGAATTTCTGCGGCTTCGCCAAAAAACATCTCTCTCGCGGGCCTTTTTCTAAGCTGCATGTCGATCACCTGCGACTGATCAGGGAGAGTGAAATAACCCTCATCCAGGCTGCACAGACTCTCAAGAACCGGCAGAGGCAATCCCAAAAGCTGTCTGACTTGAGATCGGGAAAGCACCTTGTTTTCCACGAGCATTTTCACGCCTTGAGTGATCAATAGCGGTCTTTCAAAATCGAAGTCGCCATCCATGGGTTCACCCTTGACCCAGCCTCTTGCTGATCTGGCTTTCCACAGGCGCGTTGTCGTGGTCTCGTTGATTATTTCCAGGTCCTGGCATCTGCGAACCATTGCTGCGACAGGCACTTTCCACCGAGCTTTCAACGCAAGCAAGGTATCCAGAGTCGGCCAACGAATCTCTCTGAGGAAGCTTTCTGCAGGCATCAGAAATGCGCTTGCAAATCGATGGGCCTGAGACTCAAGCAGATCGTAGTTCGACTCGTATTGGTCCTTGGAAATATGCCGGTGGAGAACGATATGCCCCAGTTCATGGGCTGCATCGAATCGATTTCTTATACCGTTCGCTTTATCCGCGACGAGCAACACATAAGGGCGCTGATCAAGTTCATACCAATTCGAAACACCGTCCATTTTCAGGTGACCGAGTGTCGTTCGGGCACACACGATTCCTGCGTTTTCCAGAACCTGAACGACATTGGGTATGGGGGCAATTCCGAGCCCCCAGGCCTGGCGACACTCGCTGGCCATGCGTTCGATTTCTTCATTGGAAATCAGCAGGCAATTCTGCTCTTCAATATGAGGAACATTCACCGCAACGAACTCAAGACTTTCCTGAAGTTTGTAGGAGATGTCTTGAAGCCACTCCAGGCGTACTTCAGCAATTTCTCTCGCTGTAACCGTGGCGCTTGCCTGTGAGCGGAAAAAGAACGGCGTGTTCTCGCTGGTTACGGTTTGTTCTTCGAGCAACCAGTTTTCACTCACGCCAAAGACTTCGCATAGCCGCTGAAACGCATCGGCTTCAGGGACTTGAAGGCCGTTTTCCCATTTGGAGATATTCCCGGAGGCGCGCCCAACCATCTCGGCCAATGCGGTCTGCGTGATACCACACGTGAGCCGCAACTGTTTGAGACGCTCGGACTGAAAGCCCGCGACTCCAGTTCTCATGGTTCACCTCTAGGAACTTTGCCCATTTTCGGTTTGATCTTCGATTTCTTCAGCGCGGCGCATCTTATCTCGCAACTTCACCAACTCAATCGGTTTCTGATCAATTGCCTGGCTAACAGAGTAGCTCTGAAGAAGCTCCTCGAAGGTGCAATCCATATGGAAACCCTTACCGTTGAAGTAGGGTATCGCCATCATGATCGCCAAAGGTTCTGATTGATCTGCTGAACCGGGAGGTGGTGCGTGGACTACAACCAGGGCGTGGATCAACTGTTCGGATACAGGTTGGAACGGTCCATCGATCCAGTCCATTTGAGCGGATGCCAGCGATTCGTTGAGTGCTTTCAATTCACTACGGTGCTTAGCCGCGCGAATGTCTTTTTGCCAAGGCAAAACGACGGTTGTGATTCGCAGCTTTCCCAACTCCAACAGAACGTAATGATGCCCTTTGGGATCGGTGGATTTGATGATGGGACTCCAGCGCCCCATACCTGCCAGGGCATCCTGAGCGAGTGAGTGGCGCAAGTGCCCCCTGAGATTCTCATGAGGAATATTAATCAGAAGGTCCTGCGCCACCTTTGTAGCCGTTTGAAAGGTTTGAGGAATCAACACGCCCAATTCCTCGAAAAACTCCCTATCAACCTGCTCACGAATGAAACTCTGAATCTCTTCCTTTGTGACCATGGGTTTCACCACTTACTGTTCGGTAAGCGGATTTTTACTTAATTTTTATTCGTTATGGAAGAAATAGCTGTGTTTTTGTACAGGTCGCCAGACGGGCGGTGTGAGCCTGGAATTATCGAAAAAACGGCACATCCCCCAACACAGTCGCCCGCTGCATCACCCGCCGCGCCGGGCGGTAGTCGTCCACGGCGTAATGCTGGGTCACGCGGTTGTCCCAGAAGGCGATGTCGTCTTGCTGCCAGCGCCAGCGGATGGTGAATTCCGGGCGGGTGGTGTGGGCGAACAGGTATTTCAGAATCGCTTCGCTCTCGGTTTCCGACAGTTCGTTGATCTTCGACGTGAAGCCTTCATTGACGAACAGCGAGCGGCGCCCGCTCACCGGATGCGTGCGGATGACCGGGTGTGACAGCGGCGGATTCTTGCGCCGTGCCTCTTCCCATTGCGCCAGTGCTTCGGGGGTGTTGCCGTAGCGCTCCAGCGGAAAGGAACGGGTGAAGTCGTGGGTGGCGGTCAGGCCTTCGAGCAGGGTCTTCATCGGCGCAGATAAGGCTTCGTACGCGGCGATGCCACTGGCCCATAAGGTGTCGCCGCCATACTCCGGCAGCAGCTTGGCGCTGAGCACCGCGCCCAGGGCCGGGGTCGGCAGGAAGGTCACGTCGGTGTGCCAGATCGCGTTGTCGCGCACGTCGGTGACGGCGGTGTCGAGAATCAGGATTTCCGGTTGTTCCGGCACGTTCGGGTAGATCGGGTGAATGTGCAGATCACCGAAATTGGCGGCGAAACGCGCCTGCTGTTGCGGGGTGATCGGCTGGTTGCGGAAGAACAGCACCTGATGCTTGAGCAGCGCCTGCTCGATGGCATCGCGCTGTTCCAGGTTCAGAGGCTGGCTGATGTCGACGCCGCTGATCTGCGCGCCGAGGGCGGGGCTCAATGGGGTGATGCTGAGAGTGCTCATGGACGTTCTCTTCAATTTCATTCTGTAGGAGCCGAGCTTGCTCGCGATGGCGGTGGTTCAGTCACAGGTGTGTGGTCTGACAGTCTGCTATCGCGAGCAAGCTCGGCTCCTACAGTGGGGAGTTCGGTGATCGGTGATTAATGCGCCTGGCCATGCCACGGCACCAGTTTGCGCTGCAGGGCGCGCAGGCCCATTTCCATGGCGAAGGCGATCAGGGCGATGACCAGGATCCCCAGCACCACCACATCGGTGACCAGGAACTGCGCGGCCGACTGCACCATGAAGCCCAGGCCGCTGGTGGCGGCGATCAGTTCGGCGGCGACCAGGGTCGACCAGCCCACACCCAGGCCAATGCGCACGCCGGTCAAAATGTCCGGCAGGGCGCTTGGCAGAATCACATGGCGAATCAACTGCGCGCGGGTCGCGCCCAGGGACTGCGCGGCGCGCAATTTCGCCGGGTCGACGGTGCGCACGCCGGTGGCGGTGGCGGTGGCGGTGGCAATCGGGGCGAAAATCGCCAGGTAAATCAGCAGGACTTTCGACAGCTCGCCGATGCCGCACCAGATCACGATCAGCGGCAGATACGCCAGCGGCGGAATAGGACGGTAGAACTCGATCAAAGGATCCAGCACGCCCCGCGCAATGCGGTTGGCGCCGATGGCGATGCCCACCGGCACCGCCGTCAGCACGGCAAAACCCAGACCCAGGCCGATACGACTGAGGCTCGCGCCCAAGTGCTGCCACAGGGTCGAATCCATATAGCCGGTCGTCGCCAGCAGCCAGCCTTTTTGCAGCACGGCGGACGGCGGCGGCAGGAACAGCGGCTCGATCAAACCGCTGGCCGTCACGGCCCACCAGACGAAAACCAGAGCGGCCAGCGTCAGCAGGCTGATCCAGCGAATGCTCAAACTGCGGCGAACCGGAGCCGCCGTAGCGCCGGGCTTCACCGCGGCAACGGGAATTTCATAGCTGCTCATGCGCGCTCCTGCCGCTGGGCGGCGCTGCGTTGGGAGAACACTCGGGCGAGCACGTGTTCACGGGTTTCGATAAAACGCGGATCGGACTTGATCGAGCGCGCCGACTCGCCGGCGGCGTAACGCTGACCGAAATCCAGCTGCAGGCGTTCGACGATTTGTCCGGGATTCGGCGCCAGCAGAATCAGGTCGGTGGCGAGGAAGACCGCTTCTTCAATGTCGTGGGTGATCAGGAACACCGGCTTGGCGGTGCGCCGCCAGACTTGCAGCAGCAGTTCCTGCATCTGTTCGCGGGTGAAGGCATCGAGGGCGCCGAAGGGCTCGTCCATCAGCAGCACCCGTGGGTCGGCGGCGAGGGCGCGGGCCAGGCCGACGCGCTGTTTTTGCCCGCCGGACAGCTGCCAGATACGACGCTGTTCGAAGCCGGACAGGTCGACCAGCGAAAGCATTTCGCGGGCGCGCAGTTCGCGTTTTTCCCGCGCAACGCCTGCCAGCTCAAGACCGAAGCCGACATTGGCCAGCACGTCCTGCCAGGGCAGCAGGGCGTCGTCCTGGAATACCACGCCACGTTCGGCGCTCGGTCCTTTGACCGGCACGCCGTCGAGGGTAATGCGCCCGGCGCTGGGTTCGACGAAACCGGCAATCAGGTTCAACAGCGAGGTCTTGCCACTGCCGGACGGGCCGAGGGCGACCAGCAATTGCTGGGGGCCCAGGGTCAGGGAAATGTCCGCCAGCACCGGTTCCGGGCTGCCGGGGTACTGTGCGCTGATACGCTCCAGCTGTAGCAAGGCCATCGCAGTCAGCTCCCGATCAGTTGGTGATGAACTTGGCGCTGACGTACGGCGCGTAGTCCGGCAGCACCGCCTCGACCTTGCCTTGCTCCTTGAGGAACACGGCGGTGTCGGTGATGGCCTTGGTGGTAGGGGCGCCGAGGCTGATTACCTGATCGGCCGCCAGCGGGTAGACGTTGCCTTGCAGCAGCAGCGGAATGTCGCTGGCCTTGGCGCCGGAGAGTTTCACCAGCTTGTCGACGTTGCCTTGATTGGCGATCCAGGCTTGCGGGTCTTTGCGGTATTCGGCGTAGGCATCCAGGGTGACTTTGGCGAAGGCCGAAACGATTTCCGGGTGCTTCTCGGCGAAGTCCTTGCGCACGATCCAGGCATCAAAGGTCGGCGCGCCGAACTTGGCCAGTTCGCCGGAGGTAATCAGCACTTTGCCGTTTTCCTTGGCCACACCCAGCGCCGGATCCCAGACGTAGGTGGCGTCGATGTCGCCGCGCTTCCAGGCGGCAATGATCGCCGGCGGCGCGAGGTTGAGCACGGTGACTTTCGACGGGTCGATGTTCCAGTGCTTGAGCGCGGCCAGCAGGCTGTAGTGGCCGGTCGAAACGAAAGGCACGGCGATCTTCTTGCCGATCAGGTCCTGCGGGGTCTTGATCCCGGAACCGTCGCGCGCCACCAGGGCCTCGGCGGCACCGATCTGGGTGGCGATGAGGAAGGTTTCCACCGGTACCTTGCGGGTGATGGCGGCGGTCAGCGGGCTGGAACCGAGGTAGCCGATCTGCACGTCACCGGAGGCGATGGCGGCGATGATGTCGGCACCGTTATCGAACTTGCGCCAGCTGATGTCGGCCTTGGTGGCCTTTTCGTAGGCGCCGTCGGCCTGGGCGACTTTCGCCGGATCGACGGTGGTCTGGTAGGCGACGGTGACGTCAGCCGCCTGGGCAAAGAAACTCGCCGCAGCCAGGGAAGCGGCCGCCAGCAAGCGAAGGGGGAAGTGCAGTTTCATGGGGGAGCTCCTGTCAGGCGACCGAGAGTCGGCGTGAAAGGAGACTAAATGATCTAAGAATTCAAAAATAAATAACTTTTTCGAATGAGCTTATGATCGGAGTAATTTAAGCGTGACCGCTGCGCAGTCAATCGCGAGCAGGCTCGCTCCTACAAGGGAAACGCATACCCTGTGGGAGCGAGCCTGCTCGCGATAGGTCCGAAGGACCTTAGTTGCTGATCGCCAGAATGCTCGCCTGATAAGCCCCGACGAACACGTCGAAATCGCCAACCTCGTTCTGTTCCAGCTCAACCTGCTCAGCCAGCGAAGTACGCGCACGTTCTTCAAATTTCGCCTGAACATCCGCAGGCAATGGCTCGCTGCGGAAGAACTCCGCATGCACCTGGCTCTGACGCAGGGAGAACTGGGCGAAGCTTTCCTTGTGCTCGGCCATCGACGCAAGGACCTGGGCCGAAGGTGTCAGGGACGGATCCTTGACCTTGGCCATCTGCGCATCCAGCGCCTTGCTGTGGGCATCGCCGCCGTGGCTCTGATCAAGCAGCGCGGCCAACGGCGCGATGCTTTCCAGCAACTGGCCTGCCCATTCCTTCAGTTCCACCGGCTGACCATCGCGCTGCAACTGCAGGCCCGGACGACGACCTTCCTTGACCACGCTGAGGAAGTTCGAGGTGGCGTTGCCGCAGCTGGTGTTGGTCAGCAGCGGGCTGTCGTTCAGGGCGCAGTACAGCAGGAAGGCGTCGAGGAAACGCGATTCGGTGATGTCGATGCCCATCGGCAGGAACGGGTTGATGTCCAGGCAACGCACTTCGACGTACTGAATGCCACGGGCCATCAAGGCCTGGATCGGACGTTCGCCGGAGTAGGTCACGCGTTTTGGGCGAATGTTGGAGTAGTACTCGTTTTCGATCTGCAGGATGTTGGTGTTGAGCTGAACCCACTCACCGTCCTTGTGCGTACCGACTTCGACGTACGGCGCGTAGGGCGTGGCTACCGCTTTGCGCAGACTGTCGGTGTAGCTGACCAGATCGTTGTAGCAAGGGGTCAGGCCGGCCTGGGCGTTGGATTGATAACCCAGGTCGCTCATGCGCAGGCTGGTGGCGTAGGGCAGATACAGGGTGTCCGGGTCCAGTTGCTCCAGCTGATGCGCACGGCCACGCAGGAAGCCGGCGTCCAGGGCCGGCGATGCACCGAACAGGTACATCAGCAGCCAGCTGTAACGGCGGAAGTTGCGGATCAGGGCGATGTAGGACGACGACTGGAAGTCGCGGTCGGTGCCGACAAAACCTTCGGCCGTCTTGAGCAGCGGCCAGAGTTTTTCCGGCAGGGAGAAGTTGTAGTGAATCCCGGCGATGCACTGCATGGTCTTGCCGTAACGCAGGGCCAGGCCCTTGCGGTACACGTACTTGAGCTGCCCGATGTTGGAGGTGCCGTAGTAGGCGATCGGGATATCTTCCTCGGCCGGCAATGGGCACGGCATCGATGGACTCCACAGGTACTCGTTGCCGAGCTTGCTGTAGGCAAAGCGATGAATGCTGTCCAGGCTCGCCAGCGTATCGGCCGGATCGGTCAGGGCAGGGGTGATGAACTCCAGCAGCGACTCGGAATAGTCGGTGGTGATCTGTTCATTGGTCAGCGCGGAACCCAGTTCTTCCGGGTGCGGCGTTTGCGCCAGGCGACCTTCGCCGGTCACGCGCAGGCATTCACGTTCGATGCCGTGAAGGCACTGTTCGAGCAGAGAGAGGTTAGCGCGCTCGCCGAGCAGGGCCAGGCGGCGGTTGAGAAGTTCGCTCAAGTTGGATTCCTTCACGCGTCAGTCGCCCCAATATGGGGGTGGGCAAGACGGTCTACAAGGGTGAAGTTGAAACTGGCGTTTTCGCCTGGTTTTTGTCGCTATTGATCAAATTTTGCACAGATCCCCTGTAGGAGCCGAGCTTGCTCGCGATGCGGTGTGTCAGCCAACACAATTGTCGTCTGATAATCCGCTATCGCGAGCAAGCTCTGCTCCTACAGAGCGAGGCATTGCGCCGAAATTAACTCAAATTGATGGCGACTAGCTACAGGACAGCGAACGTGCCTTGTGCTTTTGCGACCAGTTTGTCGCCTTGTACGACGTCGGCCTCGACCACCAGGGTGCGGCGGCCCGGGTGGATCACCCGCGCCGTGCACATCACCTCGCCGTCGGCGACGGCGCGGATGTAGTTGATCTTGCACTCGATGGTCGCACTCTGCTGGTCAAAGCCATGGCTGCTGGAACAGGCCAGCCCCATGGCGATGTCCACCAGACTGAACAAGGCGCCGCCGTGAAGCTTGCCGGCGCGATTGCGCAACTCGGGCTCGAGCACCAGGGCGACTTGCGCCACCCCGGTTTCCAGGCTGTGCAAACGGCAGCCCAGCAGCTTGAAAAACGCGCTTTCGGTGTACCCGGCAGGGATGTCCATCAACGCTTTTTCAACTGCTTGGCGTTGGCGAACAGCGAGGCCATGGCGTTGTTGGCCGGAGCCGCCGCCGTGGTTTCCTTGCGCGGCGCGTTGTTCTGCGACTGACGCGGTGCCGAGCCAGGACGCGCGCCACGGGCGCCGTCGATTTTTTCGCCCGGGGTGTCGCTCATGCGCATCGACAGGCCCACGCGTTTGCGCGGAATGTCGACTTCCATGACCTTCACTTTCACCACGTCACCGGCTTTCACCGCTTCACGGGGATCCTTGATGAACTTCTCCGAAAGTGCAGAGATGTGCACCAAACCGTCCTGATGCACGCCGATGTCGACGAATGCACCGAAGGCGGTCACGTTGGTCACCACACCTTCGAGGATCATGCCCGGTTGCAGGTCCTTGAGGTCTTCGACGCCTTCCATGAACTCGGCGGTCTTGAACTCCGGACGCGGGTCGCGGCCCGGTTTTTCCAGTTCCTGAAGAATGTCGGTGACGGTCGGCAGGCCGAAGGTTTCGTCGGTGAATTTCTTCGGGTCCAGGCGCTTGAGGAACGACGCGTCGCCAATCAGCGAGCGAATGTCGCGGTCGGTCTCGGCGGCGATGCGCTGCACCAGCGGATAGGCTTCCGGGTGAACCGCGGAGGAGTCCAGCGGGTTATCGCCGTTCATCACCCGCAGGAAGCCGGCGGCCTGTTCGAAGGTTTTTTCACCCAGACGCGCGACTTTCTTCAGGGCAGCACGGGTTTTGAAAGCACCGTGTTCGTCGCGGTGGCTGACGATGTTCTGCGCCAGGGTCGCGTTGAGGCCGGAAATACGAGCCAGCAGCGCAACCGAAGCGGTGTTCACGTCCACGCCCACGGCGTTCACACAGTCTTCGACCACCGCGTCCAGGCCACGGGCCAGTTTCAACTGCGACACGTCGTGCTGGTACTGGCCGACACCGATGGATTTCGGGTCGATCTTCACCAGTTCCGCCAGCGGATCCTGCAGACGACGGGCAATCGACACCGCGCCACGGATCGACACGTCCAGGTCCGGGAGTTCCTTGGCCGCCAGTTCCGACGCGGAGTAAACCGAGGCACCGGCCTCGGACACCATGACCTTGGTCATCTTCATCGCTGGGTATTTTTTGATCAGCTCGATCGCCAGCTTGTCGGTTTCGCGGCTGGCGGTGCCGTTGCCGATGGCGATCAGGTCCACCGAATGCTTGGCGCACAGTGCAGCCAGGATCGCGATGGTCTGGTCCCATTTGTTGTGCGGCACGTGCGGGTAAACGGTGGCGTGATCCAGCAGCTTGCCGGTGGAGTCGACCACCGCCACCTTGCAGCCGGTGCGCAGGCCAGGGTCCAGGCCCAGAGTGGCGCGCGGACCAGCCGGAGCGGACAGCAGCAGGTCGTGCAGGTTGTGGGCGAAAACGTTGATCGCCTCGGCTTCCGCGCCGTCGCGCAGTTCGCCCAGCAGGTCGGTTTCCAGGTGGGTGTAGAGCTTGACCTTCCAGGTCCAGCGCACCACTTCGCCCAGCCATTTGTCGGCAGGACGGTTCTGGTTCTGGATGCCGAATTGCTGGCCGATCATGCCTTCGCACGGGTGCATGGTGCCCGGCAGTTCATCGCCGACTTTCAGCGCGGAGCTGAGAATGCCTTCGTTGCGGCCACGGAAAATCGCCAGGGCGCGGTGCGATGGCATGGTTTTCAGCGGTTCGTCGTGTTCGAAGTAGTCGCGGAACTTGGCGCCTTCCTCTTCCTTGCCGGCGATCACGCGGGCACTGAGGGTGGCTTCCTGCTTGAGGTAATTGCGCAGTTTTTCCAGCAGGCTCGCGTCTTCGGCGAAACGCTCCATCAGGATGTACTTGGAGCCTTCGAGGGCGGCCTTCACGTCGGCGACGCCTTTTTCGGCGTTGACGAAGCGCGCGGCCTCGATTTCCGGGGTCAGGCTCGGGTCGTTGAACAGACCGTCGGCCAGTTCGCCGAGGCCGGCTTCGAGGGCGATCTGGCCCTTGGTGCGGCGTTTTTGCTTGTACGGCAGGTACAGGTCTTCGAGGCGGGTCTTGGTGTCAGCGAGTTTGATATCGCGTTCCAGCTGCGGGGTCAGCTTGCCTTGCTCTTCGATGCTGGCCAGGATGCTGATGCGCCGTTCGTCGAGTTCTCGCAGGTAGCGCAGACGCTCCTCCAGATGACGCAACTGGGTGTCATCGAGGCTGCCGGTGACTTCTTTCCGGTAACGGGCGATGAAGGGAACGGTAGAGCCTTCATCGAGTAGCGCGACGGCCGCTTCGACCTGTTGCGGGCGTACGCCGAGTTCTTCGGCGATGCGGCTGTTGATGCTGTCCATAAAACCACCTGACAAATTGTGAAAGCAGGCTCGCAGGTGCGATACAGGGCCCTGGCGAGTCTGGTTGAGCGGCAAGTCTGCGCCGCTGCCTGGATCAAAAGGTATCTCGTTGACCCGTGAAATCGAACAATTACTGCCGGTGCCATGAAAAATAAAAAGCGGCCGCCGGGGGTAACGATCAGACGTTGCCTGACACAAAAGGCCGCGCATTATAACCAGCGTTCGGCCCTTGGGGTGTGTCCCGGGTCAGTGGGATCCGTGCCGGGATTCCTGGCAGTGAAGGAAAAATCTGCTAACAATGCACACGGTGCGTATAACGGCAGCTACGCCATAATGCGCGCCGAGCTAAAAGGAGCATTCAATGAGCAGCACTGCAAACATTGCTGAAGGCGAAAAAATTCTTATTGTTGACGACGACCCGGGCCTCAGCAGCCTGCTGGAGCGTTTTTTCGTCAGCAAGGGCTACCGCGCCCGTGCCGTCCCGAACACTGAACAAATGGACCGCCTGCTGGCGCGTGAAGTGTTCAACCTGGTCGTCCTCGACCTGATGCTGCCCGGCGAAGACGGCCTGACCGCATGCCGCCGCCTGCGCAGCGCGAACAACCAGATTCCGATCATCATGCTGACCGCCAAGGGCGACGAGCTGAGCCGTATCAAGGGCCTGGAACTGGGCGCCGATGATTACCTGGCCAAGCCGTTCAACCCTGACGAGCTGATGGCCCGTGTCAAAGCCGTATTGCGCCGTCAGTCGGCACCGGTGCCGGGCGCGCCGGGCAGCGAAGACGAAAGCGTGACCTTCGGTGACTACGAACTGTCCCTGGCTACCCGCGAGCTCAAGCGCGGCGAAGAAGTGCACATGCTCACCACTGGCGAGTTCGCGGTCCTCAAGGCGCTGGTCATGAACGCCCGCCAGCCGCTGACCCGCGACAAGCTGATGAACCTGGCCCGTGGCCGCGAATGGGACGCTCTGGAGCGCTCCATCGACGTGCAGATTTCCCGTCTGCGCCGGATGATCGAACCCGATCCATCCAAACCGCGTTATATCCAGACCGTCTGGGGCGTGGGTTATGTGTTCGTTCCGGATGGCACCGCCACCAAGTGATCGACCCATTGCAGGAGCGGGTCGGCGGACAGGTCTGATGACCATGGCCGCAGACTCGCGACCCGCAATATGCGAGCATCGCTCGTTCCTGCAAGTGTGTAGCGCCTATCCATGAAAACCCCGGTTTGGTTCCCCCAGAGTTTCTTCTCCCGCACCCTTTGGCTGGTGCTCATCGTCGTTCTGTTCTCCAAGGCACTGACCCTGGTTTATCTGTTGATGAACGAGGACGTGCTGGTTGACCGCCAATACAGCCACGGCGTCGCCCTGACGCTGCGCGCCTATTGGGCAGCCGACGAAAACAACCGCGACAAGATTGCCGAAGCCGCGACCCTGATCCGGGTGGTGGGCACTGGCGTGCCGGAAGGCGAGCAACACTGGCCATACAGCGAAATCTACCAGCGACAGATGCAGGCCGAACTGGGCGCCGATACCGAGGTGCGATTGCGCATGCACACGCCACCGGCCTTGTGGGTGAGGGCACCGAGCCTGGGTGATGGCTGGATGAAAGTGCCGCTGTACCCGCATCCGCTGCGCGGTCAGAAGATCTGGAACGTGCTGGGCTGGTTCCTGGCGATCGGTCTGCTGTCCACGGCGTCGGCGTGGATCTTCGTCAGCCAGCTCAACCAACCATTGAAGCGCCTGGTCTATGCGGCTCGGCAACTCGGCCAGGGCCGCAGTGTGCGCCTGCCGATCAGCGACACGCCCAGTGAAATGACCGAGGTGTATCGCGCCTTCAACCAGATGGCGGAAGACGTCGAACAGGCCGGGCGCGAGCGTGAGCTGATGCTGGCGGGGGTGTCCCATGACTTGCGTACGCCGCTGACTCGCCTGCGATTGTCACTGGAGCTGATGGGCGACCGCACCGACCTGACCGACGACATGGTCCGCGATATTGAAGACATGGATGCGATCCTCGACCAGTTCCTGGCCTTCATTCGCGACGGTCGCGATGAGTCGGTGGAGGAGGTGGACCTGAGCGATCTGGTCCGGGAAGTGGCTGCGCCGTTCAACCAGAACGAAGAGAAAGTGCACTTGCGCCTGGAGCCGATCCAGCCGTTTCCATTGCGTCGGGTGTCGATGAAGCGGTTGCTGAACAACCTGATCGGCAACGCACTTCATCACGCGGGTAGCGGCGTGGAAGTGGCGGCCTATGTTTCCGGTGACACCGCCGCTCCCTATGTGGTGCTGAGCGTCATGGACCGTGGCGCCGGGATCGATCCGGCGGAGCTGGAAGCGATCTTCAACCCCTTCACCCGCGGCGACCGTGCCCGGGGTGGCAAAGGCACCGGGCTGGGGCTGGCGATCGTCAAGCGGATCGCTTCAATGCATGGCGGGAATGTCGAGTTGCGCAACCGTTCCGGCGGCGGTCTGGAAGCGCGGGTGAGGTTGCCGCTGGGATTGATGTTGCCGCGGGATGCGGTTTAACGGGGCTGAAGGCCTCTTCGCGGGCAAGCCTCGCTCCTACAGATTGGCATAACCTCTGTA
>NZ_JBSVXG010000069.1:0-28506 GCF_054070595.1 Pseudomonas sp. SDO55104_S430
AACATTTGCTTCGACTGACACACCGCATTCGCGAGCAAGCCCGCTCCCACAGTTACGGTGGTCGATCACAGAATTTGTCGGCGATGCAAAATCCCTGTGGGAGCGTGGCTTGCCCGCGAAGGCGTCAGGTCAGTCACACTTGCTTCGACTGATACACCGCATTCACGGGCAAGCCCGCTCCCACAGTGGTTTGTGTACTCACAGTGGATTGTGTTTCCTGAAAGCCAGGTAATCAGGCCACCCCCACTTCCACCCTGCCCTCATTCAACCGCGCCGGCCACACCCGCAGGCGCTGTTCCGGGTATTCCAGGCAGCTGCCGTCTTCCAGACGAAAATGCTGTTTGTAGATCGGCGAAGCCACCACCAAATCGCCCTTGATACTGCCGACCAGGCCGCGACCGATCACATTCGCCCCGGATTGCGGATCATGATTGTCGATCGCATAGAGCGTCTTGCCCTCCGCGCCCGGCAGGTAGAACAGCGCCACCTGCGCGCCGTCCAGCCACACCACCACGCCGGAATCATTCACCAGATCCTGCTGGCTGCACACCGACTCCCAGACATCGACATTTTCTGCACGGGTAACGCGTTGGGCATTGGACTGATTCATCAGACACGCTCCTTGACGGGGATGAGGTTGAGTTCGGCGGCCATTATCGGGCGCCGCTGGCCGCGTTCCTGGACGAAGTGGATGTCCGGGTCCGGGCGTTTGTCGTTGACGAAGGTGCGGAAGCGCTTGAGTTTTTCCGGATCCTTGAGGGCGTTGGCCCATTCGCATTCGTAGCGATTGACCACCAGCTGCATCTGCGACTCGAGCTCTTCACCCAGGCCCAGGCTGTCGTGGATGATCACCTCTTTGAGGAAGTCCAGGCCGCCTTCCAGGCTTTCGCGCCATACCGAGGTGCGCTGCAGTTTGTCGGCGGTGCGGATGTAGAACATCAGGAAGCGGTCGATGTAGCGGATCAGCGTCGCATCATCCAGGTCGGTGGCGAACAGCTCGGCGTGACGCGGGCGCATGCCGCCGTTGCCGGCGATGTACAGGTTCCAGCCCTTCTCGGTGGCGATCACCCCCACGTCCTTGCTCTGTGCTTCGGCGCATTCACGGGTGCAGCCGGACACTGCGAACTTGAGCTTGTGCGGCGAACGCAGGCCCTTGTAACGATCCTCGAGAGTCAACGCCATCTGCACGCTGTCCTGCACGCCGTAGCGGCACCAGGTGCTGCCGACGCAGGATTTCACTGTGCGGGTCGACTTGCCGTAGGCGTGGCCGGTCTCGAAACCGGCTTCGATCAACTCGCCCCAGATGTCCGGCAACTGATGCAACTGCGCGCCGAACAGGTCGATGCGCTGGCCGCCGGTGATCTTGGTGTAGAGGTCGTATTTCTTAGCCACGACGCCGATGGCGATCAGCTTGTCCGCGGTGATCTCGCCGCCGGGAATACGCGGCACCACCGAGTACGTGCCGTTCTTCTGCATGTTGGCCATGAAGGTGTCGTTGGTGTCCTGCAACGGCACCAGCGACGGGTCCATGATCGGCTGGTTCCAGCACGAGGCGAGAATGTTGCCCACGGCGGGTTTGCAGATGTCGCAACCGGTGTGGCCGCGACCGTGCTTGGCCAGCAGTTCGTCGAAGGAGATCACCCCTTCCACCCGCACCAGCGCGTACAACTCCTGACGGGTGTAGGCGAAGTGCTCGCACAGGCTCTTGTCGACACTGACGCCACGGGCAATCAGTTCGTGCTCGAAGACTTGCTTGAGCAGCCCGGCGCAACCACCGCAGCCGGTGCAGGCCTTGGTCTGCGATTTGAGTTCGCCCAGGTCGCTGCAGCCGCCGTCGATGGCTGAGCAGATCGCGCCCTTGGTCACGTTGTGGCACGAGCAGACGGTGGCCGATTCCGGCAAGGCGCCGGGGCCGAGGGTCGGCGCGCCTTCGGACGACGGCAGGATCAGGCCCGCCGGTTCCGCCGGCAAGGCAATCGCGTTCTGCATGTATTGCAGCAGGGTGTCGTAGTAGCTGTTGTCGCCGATCAGCACCGCGCCCAGCACGTGCTTGCCGCTGGCGTCCACCACCAGGCGGCGATAGCTGGCCGAGGTTTCGTCGATGAACTGATAGCTGCGCGCGCCAGGTGTCGCGGCGTGAGCGTCGCCGATGGAACCGACGTCGACGCCGAGCAGCTTGAGCTTGGTCGACATGTCCGCGCCACGGAACGGTTCGGCGTCGTCGTCGCACAGGCGCGCAGCGACACTGCGCGCCATCTGGTAGCCGGGGGCGACCAGGCCGAACACGCTGCCGTTCCACGATGCGCACTCGCCGATGGCGTAGATGTTCGGGTCGCCGGTCACGCAAGTGTCATCGACCACCACCCCGCCGCGCGGACCGATCTCCAGCGCGCATTGGCGGGCCAATGCGTCCTGGGCACGGATACCGGCGGAGAACACCACCAGGTCGGTTTCGAGAAATTCGTCGTTGGCGAAATTCATCCGGTAGCGATACTGCTCCCCCGCGCTGATCGACTGCGTAGCGCGGGACAGGTGCACACCGACGCCGAGCCTTTCGATTTGCGCCTTGAGGGCTAGGCCACCGAGGTCATCCAGTTGCACTGGCATCAGGCGTGGGGCGAACTCCACCACATGGGCTTCCAGGCCAAGACTCTTCAGCGCGTTGGCCGCTTCCAGACCAAGCAGGCCGCCGCCCACCACCACACCGCGCCGGGCATTGGCCGCCGCGGCACGGATGGCATCCAGATCTTCCAGCGTGCGATAGACCAGGCGCGACTCGCCTTCAGCGCCTTCGATCGGAGGCACGAACGGATAGGAACCGGTGGCCAGCACCAGCTTGTCGTAAGCCACGCGACCTTGGGCGGTCACCACCTGACGCTGTTCGCGATCGATTTCCAGTACCGGCACACCCAGATGCAGGGTGACGCCCGGCGTCTCATACAAGGACGCCTCGCTCAGCGCCAGCGATTCGGCGTCGCGACCTGTGAAGTATTCCGACAGGTGCACACGGTCGTAGGCACGCATCGGCTCTTCGCTGAAAACATGCAGATGGAAGCGCTCCAGAGCTCCGCGCTCGATCAGTTGCTCGACACAATGATGTCCGACCATGCCATTGCCGATCACGACCAGCGTTTGCAACTTGTTCAACGTGGCTACATTGCAATTCATAAACGACCCTGCCAATCACGGTTCAAAAAGCAAAAAAAAACGCCTGAAACCTTGCGGTTCCAGGCGTCTTTGCCTGTTTTTATGCGGTGTCGAAACCAGACGGCCATGCCTGATCCACCGATATTGCCCACGACCTGTGCGGTTGATCGATCGTCGTTGACCGAGAGGGCTGCCCAACATTGTTCGAGGGGCTTGAGGGGGTTGTAGCAGGGTTTGTGCCAGCCCGCGCAGAAATGCGTTGATCCGTGCAGGACAAGGTCAGGCCAGAAAGCTGGACTGCCGTTGAAACCCTTGATCCAGAGGTGTTTCAGCCGGAATCGTTGCAACATCCGGCGCCGACAAGGCAGCTCATGGAAGTCGGCGAAGAATGGCTTGAGCCGCTACCGACTGGTGCACCCTTTCCATCCCCGCGCTTTATAAAAGTGCATGGAAGGCCTGCTGCCCATGACCTTCAACTCTGAAACCGTGCTTTCAAGTCTGAAAGAAATGCTTTCCTTCGACAGCGCTCAGCATTCGGCGAAAACGCATAACCAACTGATTTAATTCAATTTAATTATTGAATGAGTGCACCATTAGCTTCTGGCATACCCATTGCTCCCTCCGGTATTCCCGGTCCTTCATCAGCCGATGGCCGCTGCAACAGAACCTGCCACAATCCGGAGACCCCAACATGAACCTTCCTATCAACCTGTCGCGCAGAGATGTGCTGGTCACCGCCGGCGTTGGCCTGACAGCCGCCGCGACGCCCCTTTTCACACAATCGGGGAACGCACAGGCGAGCGCCACCGGCGGCCTGTTCCTGCCTGACTCGATTGCCGGCCACGCACTGACCCCGGAGAGTGTGCGCGAAAAAGCCTTTGCCATGCCGCTCCACGCTCCGGCCTATGCCCGACCCCCCAGTGCGTTTCTGGACCGCCCCTCGCTCACCATCAGTTATCGGACCGACATGGAGCTGGCCCGAGCGCTGGTGCCCGAGCCGCTGGTGGTCAAGGACCCGATTGTCAGCCTCTCCTTTCTGTCCATGGTTGCCCCGGGGATCGGCGACTACTACGAGTTTGCCCAGAGCATTTCCTGCTTTCTGGGTGACGAAGCGGTGAGCTTTCGCCCGTTGATGGTCGCGGAAAACGTCACCGCCATCATGCTGGGTCGGGAAGTCTGGGGGCTGCCGAAAAAGTTCGGTCATCCTCGGGTCGGCCAGAACAACGAGTCTTATGTCGGCACCCTCGATTACGACGGCGCGCTGGTCGCCCGGGCGAGCATGGCCTACAAGTTCAAGGAAGTGGATCTGGCCGAGGCGACCAAGGCGATGAAGGTGCCCGGCGTGGTGCTCAAGATCATCCCGGACGTCGACGGGAAGACACCGCGCATTGCCGAACTGGTCAGGTTCGAATACTCGACCATCGAGCTCAAGGAAGCCTGGACAGGCGCGGCGAGCCTGGACCTGTTCAATCATGAAGCGGTGCCGATCGCAGCGCTGCCGGTGCGCGAGATCGTTTCCGTGCGCCATACCCTGGGCAACTATCTGCTGGAACCGGGCAAGGTAGTTCACGACTACCTCAAGCGCTAAGCCACCGCGCAACCTGTAGCAGCTGGCGCAGCCTGCTGCTACAGGGATTGTGTCGGGTACCTGGTTACAGACCCGAACAGCTGTGTCCGCCGTCGACCGTGATCTCGGTTCCGGTCATGCCCCTTCCCGCCTGGGATGCCAGCAACAGCAGTGCCCCGTCCAGGTCCTCGCACTGGCAGAAAGCCCGCGAAGGAATCCGCGCGCGCAACCGCTCACCCGCTTCGCCGCTCAGGAACGCCTCATTGATTTCCGTCATCACGTAGCCGGGGGCAATGGCGTTGACCCGGATGCCGTACCGCGCCAGTTCCAGCGCCATGGAGCGGGTCAGATGGCTCAAGCCGGCCTTGGCGGCGCAGTAGGGGCCGACCCCGCCGCCGACCCGGCTGGCGAGGATGGAGGTGATATTGATCAGGCTGCCTTCCCTGCCCGCGGCAACCATGCGCCGCGCGGCTTCCTGGGCGACCATCCAGGCGCCTTTGAGATTGGTGTCGAGGATCGCCTGCCAATCGGCATCGGTGTACTCCAGGGCACGTTTGGTGTCGCTGATACCGGCGTTGTTCACCACCACATCCAGCGTCTCCCAATCCGCCTCGATGGCATCCAGGCAACGGATGACCGACTCGCGGGAGGTCACGTCGAGTTCGTAGGCGCGTGCCTGATGACCTTCGAAGTTCAGGTCACGGACCAGCTCCTCGAGTCGATCGACCCGACGCGCCGCCACCGCCACCCGGGCTCCGGCCGCCGCCAGCGTTTTGGCAAAGTGTCGGCCAAGCCCGCTGGAAGCACCGGTTACCAGGACGACTCGCCCCCTGAGGTCGAACAGTTGCGAGGGATTGCGGTTCATTCGGTGGCTCCTTCGTTGCCGCGTGCAAGAATTTTTTTCGCCAGGCTCATGCGGTGAACCTCGTTGGGGCCGTCATAGATGCGGAAACCACGGGCGTCGCGGAAGATCCGGTCGACGATGGCTTCACTGGTCACGCCCTGCCCGCCCAGCACCTGGACGCAGCGATCGATCACCCGCCAGATGCCTTCGGAGCTGATGACCTTGGTCATGCTCGATTCGAAGTTGCCGCGCTCGCCCTGATCCAGTACCCACGCGCAGTGCCAGATGGCCAGGCGGGTGGTCAGCAGGTCCATTTCGTTGTCGGCCAGCATGAAGCCGACGCCTTGATGCTCACCCAGCCGCTTGCCGAACGATTCACGCCGACGGGCATAGGCGCAGGCCACATCGTGCGCCCGCCGCGCCTGCCCCAGCCAACGCATGCAATGGGTCAGGCGAGCCGGCGCCAGACGGACCTGGGCGTAGCGAAAGCCCTTGCCGATTTCCCCCAGCACATCGCAGGCCGGAATCCGCAGGTTCTCGAAGCGCAGCACCGCATGGCCTCCGGTGAAGCAGCTGTCCAGCGAATCCATCATGCGTTCGAGGATGAAACCCGGACGGTCGGTATCGGTCAGGAACATGGTCGCGCTGCCGTCCTCCATCCGCGCCATGATGATCGCCACACTTGCGCCTTCGGCACCGGTGATCAGCCACTTGCGGCCATTGATCACGTAGTCGTCACCGTCGCGCACCGCCGTCGTGGTCAGCATCGAAGGATCGGAACCGGCGCCCGGTCCCGGTTCCGTCATCGCGAAACAGGAACGGATATGACCCTGGACCATCGGCAACAGCCAGCGTTGTTTCTGCGCTTCGCTGGCCACCACCTCCATCAGGTGAATGTTGCCTTCGTCCGGGGCGTGGATGTTCAACGCGGTGGGACCCAGCGGCGAGTACGCGGCTTCCTCGAAGAGGATCGCCTTGGCCACGTGAGACAGGCCCAGGCCACCCATGTCCCGGGAGGCATGGGGCGTCAGCAGTCCATGGGCGCGAGCCTTTTCGACCAAGGCCTGGCGCAGTTCTTCGGAGGGGCCGTGGGGCCCTTGGCGCGGGTCCTGCTCCATCGGGATGATTTCGTTGGCGATGAATTGTCTGACCTTGGCCTGCAAGGTCAGCAAGTCGTAGGAAAGGGCGAAGTTCATAGGGATTTTCCTTGGGTACAGAAGGTTCTTCAGGCTCTCAAGCCATCGGGCTTGATCGCGCTGAACAGATTCTCGAGGACGGTGTTTTGAATGGCGGACTTGTGCGGGTCGTAAGGGGTGTAATTGAGGGTCCGAATGATCGCGTCGGTGACCTGACTGCCACGCATGTCGATGTCCACGATGTTGAGACAGGCAGTGTCCTGCTCAAAGGCGGCAATTTCGGTCAGGCCTGCACCGCTGGCCCACGCCAGCAGCACACGATTGACCGCGTCATGGCTGACGATCAGGGCGCTGTTCCATTCGGGTTCGGCAAGCAGGTCGAAGAACACCCGCAGCACCCGTCGCTCGAACGCATCCCAGCGCTCGCCGCCCAGGAAGGTCGCATCGGGCAAGGCGGCAAACCGGTAAGCGCCGGTGACCGCGTCGAACAAGGTGTCGGCGGGCAACTCGCGCAAGCGTCCGGCACGGATTTCCCGCAATTGCGGCGTTGCGTCGAAGGCGACATCGCGCCCGGTCAGCAACAGCTTCAGGGTCTGCTGCGCCCTCGGATAATCCGAGCACAGGACCCGGTCGAACGTGAGCGAATCGAGCACTTGCCCGAGTGCCTGCACCTGCTGTTCACCCGTGCGGGACAGCGGCACCAACCGTGGGTCCAGCGGACTGCCGTCGGCATTGAAGTAATCGACATGGCCATGGCGTACCAGGTAGCAACGGCGACGGCGGATCGGCTGCTCAGGCCTGCTGGTCATCGGCCACCACCTTTGGATTGCTGACGGCGAGATTCGCCCGGGTGATCTCCATCAATGCAGCCAGCAAGGTCTCGTTGGCATCGCCGGTCCGATCGTAGAGGCCCTGGCGGATGAACTGGCTGAGCAGCGCCCGGGCATCCTGCGGTGTCAGTCCGGCGAGGCTGTGGATCCCCAGCACATCCGCCAGACGCTGTTCCTCCACCCACTCGGCCGAGGGGCCCAGATCGATCTCCCGGCAGGTCATCGCCATGGCACTGGCGATCATCCGGCATTCGTAATGAAGGTGTTCCGGCAAGGCGGGCATCAGTTGCTTGAGCAGCACCTCACGGGCGGTCTGCATGAGCTCCGTTGCATTGGGCTGGATCATGTCCGTCCTCCACTGAGCGTCAGGATTTCATATTCGAGTTCCGGCACCATGCGGCCGGTGAGCGCCAGTTCCAATGAACGCTGTTGGCCCGACAAGTGACGCTGGGCCTGTTGCACCGCCACCACGGCCCAGCGGATGTGCGCCATGAGTTGCCAGAACTTCAGTTCCTCGCGGGTCGGGCTGTAACCGGAAACGGTCTGATAGCCATGCAGGAAATCGCTCAGCTCGCCCATGCCGCCCGCCTCACGATCCGGGCGGGCGAAGCGCCAACACTTGGCGCTGAACCAGCCAAGGTCCTCGCGCGGATCGCCCCAGCAGGCGAACTCCCAGTCCAGCACGCCCGCCAGGCGTCCTTGATCGACCATGTAGTTGCCGGTGCGGTAGTCCCGGTGAATCAGCCGGACAGGCATCGGCTCCGGGCGATGCAACTCGCACCAGCGCAGGCCCCATTCGATGACCGGATGGCTGCTCGGCAACTCATTGAGGTACTGCCGGTACAGATTGATCGTGGCCTGAATCGGATCGCTCGCCGGTGCGGGCAGAAACCCCAGGCCCGGATGATCCGGGGTGATTTGATGCAGCAGCGCCAGACTGCGTCCCAGCTCTTCGCTGAGGGCGCTTCTGGCGCTGTCGAGATTTTTGTCCAGCGTCAGGCGATGGCCGCTGGCCGTGCCGCCAATGGCCTGCATGATGAAAAAGTCGCGGCCGATGACCGACGCGTCCTGGCACAGCCACAGCGGCTGCGGCACTTTCACCCCGGCCTGGTGCACGGCACTCAATACCGCAAACTCCTGAGCGCGGCTCATGCTGACCGCAACCGACGATGGCGAGTCGGTGCGCAGCACCCATTGGCGCCTGACGCGTTCACCGCCCTCGGTCACTTGCGCCTGCAGCAGCCAGTTTTCCTGGATCGCGCCACCGGAAAGGCGCTGGCTTTTTTCGATTTGCACCGGCTCGCCATCGAGCCGGCTGGTCAGGAATGTCGCCAACGCCTGGTGCGCGTCGCCGACATCGACCCGTGGGTACGGGGTTCCTGAAAGATGGAGGGTCGTCATGGTTGGTTCTTCTCGTAGGTGTGACCTGAACGAGGTGAGAGCAAGAGCCACGCCATGTGCGAATCGCGACCGAAGTTAAATTTTTTATCCTTTTAAAACAGTGCATTACAGAAACAATCAGAACCTCATCGGTCAACTCGGGCAGGGTGTTGATTGCAGATCTGAAATCTTTATTTCAACATGGAAAAGAACTAACACGGCCGACCCGCGCGGTGCATCCGGCCTGTCTTACGAGCGCAAACAGCATGCAAACAGAACAGTACCTGCCCCGCGTCATCGCCCTGATCACGCATTTGCACACCCCGCAAAGTCCCAGTCGCATGGCGCGAATCGTCCAGCAGGTGATCCCGGATTACCAGAACCGCACGCAGCTCGAGATCGTGGAAACCAGCGTCACGCAACTGCTGGACAAGGGCCGCGAACTGGAGAGCCGCGGGGATGTGGACATGATCATCTGCTCCGGTGCCACGGCCGACTATTTGCGTCGATACCTCTCGACCACAATCCTGTCGATCCGCATGGGCGAGTACGACCTGATTCGCGCGATCGACCTGGCGAAGGCACGCGCCACCAAGGTCGGCATCCTGACCTTCCAGAACACCCATCCGGAACTGGAGGCCATGGCCTCGCTCTTCACCGTCGACATCCGCCAGGCGACCTACACCAGTTTCGAAGAGGCCCGTCAGCAGATCCGCCTCTTGATGAACGACGGTTACGGGGTGACCGTCGGCTCTTCCACCGCCGTCGAGGTGGCCGAGGAAGCCGGCGCCCAGGGCGTGCTTGCGCTGAACGCCGATGCCGTGCGCCGGACACTGGACGACGCCCTGGCCATCTGCCGCAGCCGCGCCCTCGCGCTGATTCAGCAACAACGCCTGAACGCGGTGTTGCGCAACCTCACCGATGGTGTGATCGCCATCGACGCCAACGGTGTGGTGCAGTCGCTCAACCCGAAAATGGCCAGCCTGCTGGGCGTCTCCAGCGAATGGGCCCACGAGCGGCACATCGCCGAGATACTGCCTGACCTGAGCATTGCCCAGGTGCTGAGCAGTGGCGAGACCGAAGAAAGTCGTCTGATCAAGGCGGGCGGCAAAACCCTGGCCGCCAACATCAGCCCGATCATCGACAACGGCAAGACCGACGGCGCGATCATCACTTGCCAGGAAACCAACGTCATTCAGCGTGCCGATCGCCGCATCCGCGCCCAGGCCCGTCCGCGCCAGTTCACCGCGCGTTATCGCTTCGAGCAGATTCTCGGCGACGCCCCCGGCTTCCGCGAAATGTTGCGCCTGGCGCAGGGCTACGCTCAGACCGATTCCACGGTATTGATCACCGGTGAAAGCGGCACGGGCAAGGAGTTGCTCGCGCAAAGCCTGCACAATGCCAGCCCGCGTCAGCCCGGTCCCTTTGTCGCGATCAACTGTGCGGCGTTTCCCGAATCCCTGCTGGAAAGCGAGCTGTTCGGCTACGAGGAAGGCGCCTTCACCGGATCGCGCAAGGGCGGCAAGATCGGCCTGATCGAAACCGCGCACACCGGCTCGCTGTTTCTCGACGAAATCGGCGACATGCCGGTCTCCCTGCAGACCCGCTTGCTGCGTGTCCTGCAGGAGCGGGAAGTGCTGCGCCTCGGCGCGTCCGAACCGACGCCGGTGGATATCCGGGTCATCGCCGCCACCCACTGCGACTTGCGCGAACGCATCAAGGATGGCCGCTTCCGCGAAGACCTCTACTACCGGCTCAACATCCTGCGCCTGGCGGTTCCACCCTTGCGCGAACGTCCCCAGGACATCGCGACCCTCGCCCGGGCGATTCTGCAAAAACTGCCCCGCCATCCGCAGGCGAAAGGCTTCGATCAACAGCTGCAAAACCTGATGCCCTGGCTGCTCAAACACCGCTGGCCGGGGAATATTCGTGAGCTGGAGAACATCATTGAGCGCGCGGCCCTTTCCGGTCGGGAGCTGAACGATCGTCAGGCGTCCGGAACCCTCCACACGCTGTTCCCCGAACTGTTCGAGGACGCGCAGGTGCAAAACCCGGCGGCCGGCGCGCAGGCCTCGGGCGTGGATCTGCGCAGCTTCGGCAAGGCCACGGAGGTGGCGCATGTCCGGCAAGTGGTGGACGCCTGCAACGGCGACATGGATGAAGCCGCGCGCCGCCTGGGCATCAGCCGCACAACCCTGTGGCGACGTTTGCGCGCAAGGCCGGACAAGTGACCCGCCCACTTCAAATATGAAAATTCAAGCCTGAACAATGTTCCAGGTTTGAAATCCAGCAGAACGCACGTATCGCGAAAGCGGGCGTGCGCATAAAAATATTTTCTTTACTTAACAAACAGTTATCAGCACAAAAACACTTGCAACGCCGATTGGCACAGCCATTGCTCTGACCCTGCCGAGGGATCCTGCATCGATCCCCAGCCCAATAAGAACAAGGCAGGAGGTCGCCTGTGCTAGGCATGATGATGAACTTCAACCTGGGTATCGCCGCCATCATGCGGTATGCCGACCAGGTTGCTGCCGATACCGAGATCGTTTCGTTGTTCGCCGACGAACGTGTCCACCGTTACACCTACCGCCAGGCCTTCGTACGCGTTCGCCAGCTGGCCAACGTGCTGGACGAATTGAACGTCCCGGGCGACGCCCGCGTGGGAACACTGGCCTGGAATGACCATCGCCACTTCGAACTGCACTACGCGGTGCCCGCCTCGGGTCGCGTCTGTCACACCATCAATCCCAAGCTGTTTGCGGAACAGGTCAGCTACATCATTCGCCACGCCCAGGATGATGTGCTGTTCATCGATCCGCAGTTCCTGCCGCTGGTGGAAAGCCTGCAGGCCGAACTCACCAGCGTCCGCCATTTCGTCGCCCTGTGCGCTCACGATGAGCTACCACCCAGCGGCCTGCCCAACCTGCTCTGCTATGAAGACCTGCTGGCAACGGCTGCGGACAGTTACACCTGGCCCGAACTCGACGAACAGCGCGCATGCGGGCTGTGCTACACCTCCGGCACCACCGGCAACCCCAAAGGTGTGTTGACCAGCCACCGCAGCACCGTCCTGCATGGAATGGCGCAGAACATGGCCGATCAGGTCGGTCTGCGCGCGATCGATGTCGTCATGCCGCTGGTGCCGATGTTCCATGTCAACGCCTGGGGCATGCCGTACAACGCGGCCATGGTCGGCGCCAAGCTGGTGTTGCCTGGGCCGCGGGTCGGCGATGCCGGCGCCATGGTCAAGCTGATCAGGGATGAGGCGGTGACTTTCTCGCTGGGTGTGCCAACCTTGTGGGCGAACATCAGCCAGTACCTCAACGCCAGCGACCAGCAGATTCCGAGCCTCAAACGTGCCGTCACCGGTGGCGCGGCGTGCCCTCTTTCATTGATCCAGGCCATGGGCCAACACGGCGTCGCCCTGGAAAACGGCTGGGGCATGACCGAGATGAACCCGATGGGCAGCTACAACCGCTATCAACCCTGGTACGACACGATGGACGAGGAAGACCGGGGCAGGCAGGTGCTCAAATCGGGCCGCGCCTTGTTCGGGGTCGAGATGCGCCTGATCGATGAAGCGGGCGAACCCGTGCCCCATGACGGAATCGCCTCGGGTGCCTTGCAGGTGCGCGGGCCGTGGGTCAGCAGCGGTTACTACGGCCAGGACACCCGCGACGGCTGGTTCGACACCGGTGATGTCGCCACTCTGGACAGCCACGGTTACATGCAGATCACCGACCGGATCAAGGACCTGATCAAGTCCGGTGGCGAATGGATCTGCTCGGTGGAAATCGAAAATGCGGTCATGGCCCACCCCGGCATTGCGCAGGCGGCGGTGATCGGCGTTGAGCATCCGCGCTGGAGTGAGCGTCCGTTGTTGGTGATTGTCTGCCGCGATCCCGAGCACGCCCCCGACCACCGCGAGCTCATAGCCTTCCTCGAAGGCAAGATCCCCAAATGGTGGCTGCCGGACGCGTGCGAATACCTGCGCGAACTGCCTCACACGGCGACCGGCAAGGTCAGCAAGAAATCCTTGCGCGAACAGTTCGCGAATTACGCCTGGCCCTGACCGACGCCCCTCCTCCTTTCATCGATCCACGGCCCGGCAACCGCCAGGCCGTCGGGCAGCCCTACAACAACAATAAACGGAGGCACCATGTCCAACACCGCAGAACATCTGTCGGATCACTACAGCCGCATCCGAACGAATCCGCGCTTCATTGCCATGAGTACGGCCCGCTCGCGCACCTCATGGCTGCTCAGCGCCCTGGTGCTGTGCGCCTATTTCCTGTTCATGGCGCTGGCCGCCTGTTTGCCGCAAGCCCTGCATGCCCCGCTCTATCCCGGCAGCCACCTGACACTGGGCATTCCGCTGGGGGCTTCGATCATCCTGATTTCCTGGCTGCTGACCGGCTGGTATGTGCACCGGGCCAACAGCCACTTCGATCACCTGAGCGAACAGATCGTCAAGGAGTGCCGCCCATGAACCGTTGCCTGGCATTACCTGTCGCGATCTGCCTGTCTGCCCTGCCCATGCTGGCCAGTGCGGACACCCTCAACACGTCCAGGCAGCCGATGAATCTGCCGGCGATCGGAATCTTCCTGCTGTTCGTCATGGCAACCCTGCTGATTACCTGGTGGGCCTCGCGACGCACCCAGTCGGCCCATGACTTTTACACAGCCGGCGGCGGCATCAGCGGCTGGCAAAACGGCTTGGCGATTGCGGGTGACTACATGTCCGCCTCGACCCTGCTGGGCCTGTCGAGCCTGGTGTTCACCAAGGGCTACGACGGTTTCATCTATGTCATCGGCTTCTTTGTCGGCTGGCCCGTGCTCACGTTTCTGATGGCCGAGCGCCTGCGCAATCTTGGGCGTTATACCTTTGCCGACATCGTTTCGTTCCGCCTCGACCAGCGCAAGATCCGCGTGCTGGCCGCCTGCGGATCCTTGACGGTGGTCTGTTGCTACCTGCTGTTGCAGATGGTCGGCGCCGGACAACTGATCAAGCTGCTGTTCGGGCTCGATTATTCGGTGGCCGTGGTGGTGGTCGGCGTGCTGATGCTGATCTACGTGGTGTTCGGCGGCATGCTGGCCACCACCTGGGTGCAGATCACCAAGGCGATTCTGCTGCTGGCCGGCGGCACCACGCTGATGCTGCTGTCCCTGGCGCATTTCGATTTCAGCCTGGAAACCCTGGCCAGGCGCGCCGTGGAAGTGCACGCCAGTGGCTGGAGCATCATGGGCCCGGGTTCCATGCTGTCCAATCCGCTCAACGTCGCATCCATGGCCCTCGGACTGGTGTTCGGCCTGGCGGGATTGCCGCACATCCTCATGCGTTTTTTCACCGTGGCCAATGCCCGGGAAGCGCGCAAGTCGGTGTTCTACGCATCGGGCTTCATCGGCTTCTTTTTCCTGATCGTGTGTGTGCTGGGTTACGCCGCTATCGTCATCGTCGGCACCGATGCGCAGTATTTCGTCGACGGCAAACCGGGGGGAGCGCTGGTGGGCGGCAGCAACATGGTGGCCATGCACCTGGCCCGGGCCGTCGGTGGAAATCTGTTTCTCGGCTTTCTCTCCGCAGTAGCGTTCGCCACGATTCTTGCGGTGGTCGCCGGTCTGACGCTCGCCGGAGCCTCGGCCATCTCCCACGACCTCTACCTGACGGTGCTCAAGCGAGGCAACGCCACCGAGCGACAGGAAATGCGCGTCACCCGCCTGGCGGTCATCGGCCTTGGCATCATTGCGATCAGCCTCGGCATCCTCTTCGAACAAGTGAACATCGCCTTCCTGGTCGGGCTGACATTCGGCATCGCCGCTTCGGCCAACTTCCCGGTCTTGATCATGGCCATGTACTGGAAAGGCCTGACCACCCGGGGCGCCATCTGCGGCGGCCTGACGGGGCTGGTTTGCGCCCTGGCCCTGGTAACGCTCTCGCCCACGGTCTGGGTCACCGTGCTCGGCCATGCCCAGGCGATCTTCCCCTATGACCATCCGGCGCTGTTCTCGATGCCATTGGCCTTCCTGGTGATCGTCGTGGTTTCCCGGCTCGATCGCAGCGTACAGGCGCAAAAGGATCGGGACGGTTTCGACGATCAGAAAGTCCGCGCCGAAACCGGCCTGGGCATCGCCACCGCTACCACTCACTGAGCATCGGGGGCCGGTGGGGCCCCGCTCCCTTTCGAGACGATTGAATGAACTCTTACAACGCCCCTTTGCGCGACATGCGTTTTGTCCTGCATGAAGTCTTCGACGCGCCCTCGCTGTGGTCGCGCCTGCCAACGCTGGCGGAACGGGTCGACGCCGATACCGCCAACGCTATTCTCGAGGAAGCGGCCAAAGTCACCGGCCAGCTCATCGCGCCACTCAACCGCAGTGGCGACGAGGAAGGCGCCCGGTGGAACGACGGCATCGTCACCACGCCCACCGGATTCAAAGAGGCCTACACCACCTACATCCAGGGTGGCTGGGTGGGCCTGGGTGGCAACCCTGAATTCGATGGCATGGGCATGCCCAAGATGCTGGCGGTGCAGTTCGAGGAAATGCTGTACGCCGCCAACAGCAGCTTCGCCCTTTACTCCACGCTGTCCTCCGGCGCCTGCCTGGCCATCGATGCCCACGCCGGCGCGGACCTGCGAGCGACCTACCTGCCGCCGATGTACGAAGGTCGCTGGGCCGGCTCCATGTGCCTGACCGAGCCCCACGCCGGCACCGATCTTGGCCTGCTGCGCACCCGCGCCGAGCCACAGGCGGACGGCAGCTATCGCATCAGCGGCATGAAGATTTTCATCACCGGCGGCGAACAGGACCTGACCGAAAACATCATCCACCTGGTGCTGGCGAAACTGCCGGATGCGCCCGCCGGGGCCAAGGGCATTTCGCTGTTTCTGGTCCCCAAGGTACTGGTCAACGCCGATGGCAGCCTCGGGGCAAGCAATGCCCTGAATTGCGGTTCCATCGAACACAAGATGGGCATCAAGGCCTCGGCCACCTGCGTGATGAATTTCGACGGCGCCACCGGCTACCTGATCGGTGAAGCCAACAAGGGCATGGCCGCGATGTTCACCATGATGAATTACGAGCGTCTGTCCATCGGTATCCAGGGCATCGGTTGCGCCGAGGCTTCTACCCAGGCCGCCACCCGCTACGCCCGCGAACGCTTGCAGAGCCGCGCACCCAGCGGCCCGGTCGACCCGGACAAGGACGCCGATCCGATCATCCATCACCCCGATGTGCGGCGAATGCTGCTGGGCATGAAGGCCCTCACCGAAGGCGGCCGGGCCTTCGCCTGTTTCGTGGGCCAGCAACTGGACCTTGCCCGGTACGCGCAGGACCCCGAAGAGCGCAAAGCCGCCGAAACCCTCGCGGCGTTGCTCACTCCAGTGGCCAAGGCCTTTTTCACCGATACCGGGCTCGAGAGCTGCATCAATGGCCAGCAGGTGTTCGGCGGTCACGGTTACATCCGCGAGTGGGGACAGGAGCAGTACGTGCGTGACGTACGCATCGCGCAGATCTATGAAGGCACCAATGGCATCCAGGCCCTCGACCTGCTGGGTCGCAAGGTCATTGCCGACGGCGGCGCCGCACTGCGCCTGTTCTGCGCACAGGCACTGGACTTCGCCCAAGGCCACAACGTGCCCTATGGCAGCGAGCTGGTGGCCGCCATCACGGGTTTGCGCGACGTCAGCGACTGGCTGATGGACAAGGCCGCGACCAACCGCAATGAAACAGGGGCCGCCTCGGTGGAGTACCTGCACCTGTTCGGGTATGTCGCCTACGCCTGGATGTGGGCACGCATGGCGAGCGTGGCCGAGGCACGACTGGCCGAGGACCCGGCGTTCTACGGCGCCAAGCTGGCCACGGCGGCCTTCTACTTCCGACGCCTGCTGCCGCGAACACTCAGCCTGCAAGCCAGCATCCGGGCCGGCAGCGACACCCTCTTCGGATTGACCGACGAGCAGTTCTAAACGGTTTCACGGTGCGGCCTTGCCCCTTTGGGCCGCGCCTTTTTTGTCAGTACCCACCACGCATATCCCTTTTTTGCTCGTGACGACTCGTCCCGAGCGAACCCGGCTGTTCCATAAAAACAACAAGAGGCAACAACCATGCGTCGAACCCCACTCAATACTTCATGGCTTCTGGTCAGCGGCACGGTGGCCTTGTCGTCACCGGTCAATGCCGAACTGATCGCTGACAGCAAAGCCACATTGGAGCTGCGAAATTTCTATATGAATCGCGATTTTCGCCAACAGGGAGCGCCCCAGGCAAAAGCCGAGGAATGGGCCCAGGGTTTCCTGTTGCGCTACGAGTCGGGATACAGCGAGGGGCCTATCGGCTTCGGTGTAGACACCTTGGGGCTGCTGGGAATCAAGCTCGATTCGAGCCCCGGTCGCAGCGGTACGCAATTGCTCAAGCAGGACCGGGAAACACGTCGGGCCCAGGATGAATACGGGGAACTGGGCCTGACCGCAAAATTCAAGGTCTCCAAAACGCAGTTCAAGATTGGCACCCTGCTGCCCCGCTTGCCCTCGGTGTCCTACAACGATGGCCGGCTGCTGCCACAAACCTTTCGCGGAGCCCATCTGACGGTTCAGGAATTCTCCGGCCTGACACTGGACGCCGGCCAGTTGCAGCAGGTGAACCAGCGCAATTCCTCCGACTATGAGGACATGACCGCCAGCAATGGCAGTGCCGGCGCCATCGGCGTGAAGTCCGGCAAGACCAGCGATGCCTTCAACTTCGCGGGAGCCAGCTATCAATGGAATAGCCAGTTGAACAGCACGTACTACTATGGCGAGCTGACAGACATCTACCGGCAACACATGGTCAGCCTGGCCCATACCCGGCAGTTGGATTCGCTGCAATCGATCAAGAGCGAACTGCGAATGGCACGGGCGACCGATGCGGGCAGCAGCAACATCGACAACAAGTCCTATGGCGCCATGCTGACCTACAAGCAAGGCAGTCACACTTTGGGCCTGGCTTATCAGCAGATGGAAGGCAGAACGGGCTATGCCTATATCGCCGGCAGCGATCCGTACCTGTTCAACTACGTGACCTTTGGCGACTTCGCCAATCGTGACGAGCGCTCATGGCAGCTACGCTATGACTTCGACTTTGTCGTGCTGGGCGTACCGGGCCTGACGTTCATGACCCGGTATCTGAACGGTGACCACATCGACCTGGGCAACAACCAGCCGCAAGGCCGTGAATGGGAGCGCGACACCGATATTGCCTATGTCTTGCAAAGCGGTCCGCTGAAAAACCTCGGCCTCAAATGGCGCAACGCAACGGTGCGTACCCGGCACTTCGGCAACGATCTTGACGACAATCGCCTGATCCTCAGTTACACCCTGCCGCTTTGGTAAAAAAGGCGCGGCCCGCCATTCTTTTACCAACGAACGCGGGCCGTTTTACCAAAGTGACATGCAGCCCGGCATGAGGTGATCCGTTGATAGTTGACGATCCGGGCTTCGCCCTGCAGCAGCTCGGCGGCCTGGGCGAGCGCTTGTTGCAGGTGGGTGGTTTGCCAATGCCGGGCTTCGGCCTCGGCACTCTCCCACACCTCGAAGGAGGTGAATTCCAAAGGGTTCGCCAGGGATTGGTAGTAGGCATATTCCAGGCAGCCAGGCTCCTGGCAGGTGTGCCGACTAAGTTCGGCCAGCAGGCCTCGCATCGTTTCAAGGCCCTGGGGTTTGACCACAAAACTTGCCATCACGTAGAGACGCATACTCATGGCCAGCCAATGCTCCAAATGAAAACCGGCCGCTTCGTGCTTTGCGTGGAAGCGTCGAAACGGCCGGAAACGCGGCCCTTAGCGAGCCAGTTCTTTCAGCACCAGATCCGCGACAGGCCCGCCCGAGGCCGGGTTCTGGCCGGTAATGACGCGTCGGTCCGCCACGGCAAAGGGGGCCCACGGCTCCGCGGCCTTTTTGTAGATGGCGCCCCGTTTGACCATCTCATCCTCGGTCAGGTAGGGAACGTACTTGTCCAGTTCGGCGATCTTTTCCTCGTTGTTGGAGAAACCGGTGACTTCCTTACCTTCAATCAGCAGCGAGCCATTGGAGAGCTTGATGTTCAACAACCCCACCGCTCCGTGGCAAACGGAGGACACGATGCCGCCATTCTCATAGATGCTGCGGCTCAGGGCCTGCAGTGCCTGGTCGTCGGGAAAATCCCAGACCACCCCATGACCGCCGGCGTAATAGATCACCGAGTAGTCGGCCGGATTGACCTGGTCGGGCCTGAGCGTTGCACCCAGGCGATCCATGAACGACTTGTCCTGATACCACTGCCAGTCACCTTCATCGGCCATCGCCAGGCTGTGGGGATCGATCGGCGTGTAGCCGCCTTTGGGACTGACGTAGTCGACCTGAAAGCCTGCGTCCTGGACTTTTCTGACGAAGTGCACTGCCTCACCCAGCCAGAGGCCGGTGGCGCGTGCCAGATTTGGATATTTGGGGAAGCTGGTCAGTACTACCAGCATTTTCTTGCTCATGTTTCACCTCTCTTTCATGCGCTACAAAAACGGGCGCCGCACCTCGTTCCGAGGCTGGCTGAGCCTGCGAAACCACACCTTAATCCGCGCATCCGGCCGTCGGTAGGCGCCGGGCCGCAATTGACTATTTCATCTATGGAACACCTGTCTGATGTATGACCTGAATGAGCTGTACCTCTATGTACAAATCGTAGAGCACCAGGGGATTGGTGCTGCGAGTCGCGAGCTGGGCATCCCCAAATCCAGGCTCAGTCGCCATCTGTCGTCACTTGAGGAACGCCTGGGTATTCGCCTGATCAATCGCTCGACACGGCAATTCTCGGTTTCGGAACTGGGCCAGGAGTACTACCAGCATTGCCTGGTAATGCTCGACAGCGCGAGCGCGGCGCAGTCGCTGATCGACAACAGCCGCTCATCGCCCAAGGGCATCGTGCGGATCGCCTGCCCGACCGCCCTGCTCAACTTTCTGGTGGCCGGGATGATTGCCCGTTACATGCGGCGCTTCCCCGAGGTGGAGATCCATCTGGAAAGCACCAACCGCCTGGTCGATCCACTGCGCGAAGGTTTCGATATCGTGCTGCGGGCCGGTTTTCCGCCCTTCGAGGACAGCGGCCTGACCATGAAGACCCTGACCCGCAGCCCGCACCAGCTGGTGGCCAGCCCCGGCCTGATCGAGCGCATGGGCGCGCCCGCATCGTTGGCCGATCTGGCACGTTATCCGAGCCTCGACATGGGCCCCTGCACGCGCCAGTACCAATGGAACATGGAGGGACCCGGCGGTGTACAAGCCACCGTGCGCCACACGCCGCGGCTGATCACCGACGACATGATCACCCTGCGCCGTGTCGCGCTCGAAGACGGCGGCATTGTCCAGCTGCCGGAACTGGTGGTGTTCAAGGACATTCGCAGCGGCGCCCTGGTGCCGGTCCTGAAAGACTGGAAACCCAGGAGTGCCATCGTTCATGCGCTGTTTGCGTCCAGACGCGGCCTGATGCCGTCGATCAGAAGCCTGCTGGATTTTCTGGCGGACAGTTTTGGCGAGCTGGATGTCGACAATCTGTATGAGGGGTATGCGCTGAGGGGGGATGAGGATGCGTGTTTTCTTACAGGGGCGAGGCTCTGAGTAGTGGTGCAGGCAATGAGGACATTGTGGATCCCATCACCTGCCCGCTTCGCCGTTTTCAGCAACACCGCGTATTGCACTTCCCCCGCCCGAACCGGGCTTCCTGGCGCTCACGGAAAAACGCTTCATAACTCATCACCGGCTCGCCCGGGGACTTGAGGGCCATTTGCGTGACGTAGTTGTCGTAATCGGGGACGCCCACCATCAACCGTGCGCTCTCGCGGAAAAACCGGGTGGCCTTTTGCAGTTTGCGGAACATGACAATGAACTCCGTGAGGATTGGACGCCCCATGAAACCGCACGAATGTATCTGCAATGTGTCCGCACGACAGGCTTTTGTATGCCTGTGTAGCGCGTGCCCCGCGACCATTTGGCGCAGTACCGGCGGGCGATCGATTAGGCGCAATCGGACAACAGTTTGTTAACATCCCTGCGCTTTTTTCCGCCTGGTCTGTCAGGCACTGTGTTTATTTCTGTCGCTACACAGGAAGCTTTATTTCCATGAGTACGTTGTATTCCCGCCGTTCGGTCCTGCAGGGCATGAGCCTGCTGAGCCTCGGCCTGCTTGCCGGCTGCGATGACAGCAGCAAGCTGTCGTTCAAGTACGGCAAGGATCTGAGCGACAAGATCATGGGCCGTTCCTTCAAACTCACGGACTCCCAGGGCGAAACCCGGATGCTCGGCAGCTACCGGGGCCTGATGCCGATGATCTTCTTCGGCTTCACCCAATGCCCGGCGGTCTGCCCGACCACGCTGGCCCGCGCGGCCCAGGCGAAGAAACTGATGGGCCGCGATGGCGAGCGCCTGCAAGTGGTCTTCATCACCCTGGACCCGGAACGCGATACCCCCGAATTGCTCGACAAGTACGTCAAGGCCTTCGACCCGAGTTTCGAGGCGCTCTACGGCACGCTGGAAGAAACCGCCGCCGTTGCCAAAGAGTTCGGCGTATTCTTCGAGAAGGTCCCGAGCGGCGACACCTACACCCTGTCCCACACCGCCACCAGTTTCGTGTTCGACTCCCGGGGCAATTTGCGCCTGGGCCTGTCCGCGTCCCTTACCGCTCAAGAGTGCGCAGAAGACCTGCTCACCGTCATGGAGGTCTGCTGATGACTTCGCTTTGCGCAGCACGTATCAAACAACTGGCCCTGGGCGTCGCCCTGATCGGCCTTGCATGGCAGGCATCCGCACAAACTCAGGTCAATGACGCCTGGGTCCGCGCCACCGTGGCCGGCCAGCACTCGACCGGCGCGTTCATGACCCTGCAGGCCGACAGCGACAGCAAGCTGGTGAGCGTCGAGTCGCCGGTGGCCAAGCTGGTGCAGATTCACCAGTCGACCATGAAGGACGACGTGATGAGCATGCGTCAGGTCGAGTCCGTCGCCCTGCCGGCCGGCAAGCCGGTAAGCTTCGATCCGAATGGTTATCACATCATGCTGATGGACCTGACCGCCCAGGTGGCCGATGGCAGCAAGGTGCCGCTGACGTTGACCGTGGAAAACGCCAAGGGCGAGAAAGAAACCATCAAGGTCGAGGCCCAAGCCCGTGCGTTGAACACGATGGACCACAGCATGATGGATCACAGCAAAATGGATCACAGCAAGATGCAATGATGGTCTGACGGCCCCGATCACCGGGGCCGCTCACTGACGGGAGATGCGTACATGACGACGAACACCGAAACCGCCATCCTTGCCGGCGGCTGCTTCTGGGGCATGCAAGATCTGTTGCGACGCTACCCAGGCGTGATTGCCACGCGAGTTGGCTACTCCGGCGGCGATGTGCCCGATGCGACCTACCGCAACCATGGCACCCATGCCGAAGCGATCGAAATCACCTTTGATCCGGCGCAGATCAGTTATCGCAAGATCCTCGAGTTTTTCTTCCAGATCCACGATCCGAGCACCAAAAACCGTCAGGGCAACGACTTGGGGACCAGCTACCGGTCGGCGATCTATTACCTGAGCGAAGAGCAGAAACACGTCGCGCAGGACACGGTGGCAGACGTCGACGCCTCCGGCCTCTGGCCCGGCAAGGTGGTCACCGAGATCGAACCGGCCGGCCCGTTCTGGGAAGCGGAGCCGGAGCATCAGGATTACCTGGAGCACTATCCGAACGGCTACACCTGCCATTTCATTCGGCCGAATTGGACGTTGCCCAAGCGCGGTTGATTCCGTACCTGTCGGCGCAAGGCCTGTATGGTCATGATCTGTGTGGGCAGGAACAGTGTGGGTAGGAACTGTGGGAGCGAGGCTTGCCCGCGAATGATCGTTAACAATGACGCTGGCAACCTGACGCCCCGCGGTGCCTGATCTTCCATCGCGAGCATGCTCGCTCCTACAGGGGGCAGCGCAGAGACCTGGAAATGGTCGTTCAATCCCCGAGTAAGGCACAACCGAGCGTGGTCCGCCATGTCGTCTGTCGCCCCGCAACGCGCCAGAAAAATACGTGATTGGCTTCACACAATTTGCGCATCAATCCGCCATTTGCAAACTAGACTTACTCAAGGGACGAAGCGCAGCACTCACCAGCACAGTAAAAAGCCAATAAAAACAAGGATATAACCTTGAACATCTCAACACTTTGCCTGCTGGGGAGTTTGTTGGTGTCCGCCAGTGTGCTCGCCAATGGAAACATTCCCGTCCTGGAGCTGGACTTCACAAGGTCGGCCACCGAGACCTTGAAGAAACACGGGATCAACGACGCCTGCATCATCGTCGCCTCCAATCCGAGCGGTTTCACCTATTGCCGGGAAGGCTCGGCCACGCTCTGGAAGTATCAGGCGCGGGACCTCAACCTGCCCGGTGGCCAGGGCCCGTTGCTGGCTTCGCTGGATGACGGGCGCATCAGCATCGCCGAAGACTTCAGCCCCGCCTGCGAAGAGGAATTGCCCAAGCCCACGGTCGATCCGGCGATTATCCGGGCGATCGCCATCAGCATGATCGTGCTGTTTCTGATCATCGGCCTGCGCTTCACCTACAAGGCGACCATGGAGGGCTATTTCACCCGCACGGTGTACTCCGGCACACACATTCAGCGATCGACCAGTTCACCCCACGCTCATCGCTCCGCCTCCAAGGCCCTCGGCGCATTTGCCATCGCTGCGGCCGTGACCTTCATCTACTTCGGCTCCGGCGCGTTTTGAGTGTCGCGCCTGGCGCGGTCTCCGGTGCCGAACGACCGGCCGGCGATAAACTCGAACTCCCCCCGATGGCGCCTCCTCCAATGTGAACACACTGGAGGAAGACCCATGAACGACCATGATCCTGCTGACATCCCGGATGAACCCCTGCCCGCCACTCCGCCTTCCGACGACGAACCCGAGGCTGATGAGGTTCAGCGCAAGGTTGATGAAATCGAGCGCAAGGTGGCTGACGGCAACTGACACCCTGCCTTCGCTCACTGTGGGAGCGGGCTTGCCCGCGAAGAGGGCGGCACATCCAACATCGATGTCAACTGTCCTGACGCCTTCGCGGGCAAGCCACGCTCCCACAGGTATTGGGCGCCCACAAATATCGGGCCAACCTCAGGCTTGTTGATATGACCGCACTGCCGCTCGTCCGCTGCGCTGCACTTTCACTCCGTACGATTCTTCCAATGGGTACATACACTCAGCAAGGAAGACTCAAATGACCAACAGCAAATTAATCGCCCTGACACTCGCCGGCCTTTTGTCCGCCAGTTCCCTGAGCGCCCTGGCCGCAGAGAAAACCACCGAAGGCTCGGCCCTCCCGCCCGGGACTGCACAGCCGCAAGGCGATGAGTCGAACAGCGTCGGCACCGGCACAGATGGCGGCAGTATGACCAAGGGCATCGATGGCAAGACCGGGTCGGCAACCAATGGCGCCGATGCGGGCACCACCGATAACGGGCCTTCTCCATCAGGCGGCTCCAAAGGTGGTGGTGAAGGTAAAGGCACCGGTAGCTGATCGGTGAATGGCGTCGTGTCACTAAAACCAAAAAGCCCGCGCTATTGATGGCGGGCTTTTCAGTTGATCGTTCACAACACGGGGGACCGCACCATGATTGCTCCAGCCACCGGCATGAAGCCGGGCGAGCGTTACGTCGTCGACAGTGTCGAGCGCGCGCATCACTTTCCAGGTTTTTTCCTCGATGGAAAATACTATCTAGGTCCTGAGTTGCAGACCGCCGTCGGCTGGCTCGAGGGTCAGGAGTTTTTCTACGATCAGCTCGATCCGACGGGCGAGCCGGTGTTTCCCGGCCGGATTGCCGGCATCGTCGAGGACCTGACCTTGACCCTGGGCGATGGCGCACGTCTGGAACTGAGCCCGGAGCCCTTTCGCGCCCGGGTCGATACTCCGCTGACCAGGATAGATTCACGTCCGGTCCGGACATTCACGCAGCGCCCTTCGCCCATGCTGGTCGCCGCCGCGGCGTTGCTGGTCGGTGGTTGCCTGCTGTTGATCAATCGCATTGGCGGCCGAAGCCGCCAACGCTGAAAGATGGAGCGGCTTTACTTGCCTGCGAGCGGTCCCGGCAACGCGGCGCCTTGCTGGAAGATCACGGTCTGTGCCGGCATTGGCGCCGGGAAGCCGGCTTCGCCCAAGGCATCCTTGATGACACGGTTGGTGTCGAAATACACCTGCCAGTAGTTCTCGTTGTGGCAGTACGGACGCACCGCCAGCACCGGGCCGACCAGGTTGAACTCGAGAATCTCCACATCGATCGCCGGGGTTTCCAGCACGTTGGGAATCGCGGCGATTTTCTCCTTCAGCAAGGCCACCGCCGCTTTCCAGTCAGCGGCACCGGACAGCTGAGCCTTGAGCTCGACCCGGCGGAACGGGTTGTGGGTGAAGTTCTGGATGTTGTCGCTGAAGATTTTGTTGTTGCCCACCAGGGTCAGCACGTTGTCCGGGGTGTTGATCGAGGTGGCGAAGAGGCCGATCTCCATCACGGTGCCGGTGACGCCGCCGGCACAGATGAAATCGCCGACCTTGAATGGTCGCAGCACGATGATGAAGGCGCCTGCGGCGAGGTTCGCCAGCAGCCCCGACCAGGCCATACCAATGGCCAGGCCGACCGCGGCGAGCAGTGCCGCGAAGGTGGTGGTCTGCATGCCCAGGTAGCCGAGGATGGCGATGACCAGAATGATGTTCAGTGTGACGGTGATGGCCGAGCCGACATAACGCAGCACGGTCGGATCGACCTTCTGCTTGCCGAGAGCCTTTTGCACCATGCCAACGGCAAATCCGATCAGCCAGCGGCCGACGATCCAGAAACCGATGGCGACCAGCACCTTGACCGCAAAAGCGACACCATAAGCCTGCACGACTGCAATAAGTGCGTTGAACTTCTCGGTGGTTACATTAACGATTGTCTCGTCCATGGCAGAAGCTCGCAAATAAGGGATGACCTCAAGACGCTAGCACAGCCTTGGCGGGCCGCCAGTTTGGGGGTGTGGGGGTCAGAGCTGCGGCGCAGGGGCGGAAGGCATCGCGAGCAGGCTCCCACACAAGGGCGCTATCACGACATAGGTGGGCACCACAGAACTGTGGGAGCGGGCTTGCCCGCGAATAGGCCAGTAAATCCAACATCAATGTCGCCTGCAAGAAAGCCTTCGCGGGCAAGCCCGCTCCCACAGGGTTGGTGTTGACTGCATGATCTGTGATCGACACAAAAACTTGTGGGAGCGAGCCTGCTCGCGATGGTTTTAGCTCAGTCAACATTTATGCTGAATGGGCTGACGTCTTCGCGGGCGAGCCTCGCTCCTACAATGGGGCGTGGGCTTAGTGCGGGGCGCGGGGGATGGTTTTGAGCAGGTCTTCGGGGCTGATGTAGCCGACCACGGGCTGCACGCTGCCGGGCTGCGGCATGTTGAGGATGTGGCCTTTCATCTTGCCGATGATGTGCATCTCGCACGGCTTGCAGTCGAACTTCAGGGTCAGCACTTCATCGCCGTGGATCAGCTGCATCGGCGCGACCTTGGTCTTCACGCCGGTCACGCCCTTGGCCTGTTTCGGGCACAGGTTGAAGGAGAAGCGCAGGCAGTGCTTGGTGATCATCACCGGCACTTCGCCCGGTTCTTCATGGGCCTCGTACGCCGCGTCGATCAACTTCACCCCGTGACGGTGATAGAAATCCCGGGCCTTCTGGTTGTAGACGTTGGCCAGGAACGACAGGTGCGATTCCGGGTACACCGGCGGTGGCGAGGTCTCGGCCTTGCGACCGCCGCGCGGATGTACCTTGACCCGTGCCACGGTCAGCGCCTCGATCACCTCGCGGCGCAGGGCCTTGAGCTGCGAGTTGGGGATGAAGAACGCCTGCGGCGCATCCAGTTTGACGTTGGTGGCGTGATACTCGGTGGTGCCGAGCTGGCCCAGCAAGTCGCGCAATTGCTCCAGCGCCTGCTCAGGCTTGTTGGCCACACCGAACGGACCTTCCAGGGTCACGCTGGCGCTGACGCCCTCCTCGCTGGTGGCGGTCAATTGCAGGCGCTGCTCGTCCAGACGCGCGACCCAGGCCACGCCGATGCGACGCTCGGCAGAAGTCTTCTGCAAGGCTTGCTGCCAGTTGTGGTCCAGGTTGCGGCTCAACGGATGGTTCGGCCGCAACTTGTACAAGCCTTCCGGCATCTCGTTGGGCTCGACGCGGTAGCGGTAGCGTTTCTCGCCGTCTTCCTCGAACTCACCTTTAGGCTCGGCGATGTTGGTGCGCCAGCCGACCACTTCACGCTTGAGCAGCACATTGAGGCCGTCGCCGTTGGACAGCGGCTCGTGGGTGACCACCGTCAGATCGCGCTTGCCGACCTTTTCCACCACGCCCACCGGCAGGCCGGTGAAGGTTGGCGAATCGAAGGCGCCGATGTCGACCTTGCGGTCGGTCACGAAGTAGTCGGTGCTGCCACGATGGAAGGTCTTGTCCGGATCGGGCACGAAGAAGTGCGCGGTGCGGCCGCTGGAGGCGCGGGCCAGGTCCGGGCGGTCTTCGAGCACATCGTCCAGGCGCTGGCGGTAGTAGGCGGTGATGTTCTTCACATAGCCCATGTCCTTGTAGCGCCCTTCGATCTTGAACGAGCGCACGCCGGCTTCCACCAGGGCGCGGATGTTGGCGCTCTGGTTGTTGTCCTTCATCGACAGCAAGTGTTTTTCGTAGGCGACCACACGTCCCTGGTCGTCCTTGAGGGTGTACGGCAGACGGCAGGCCTGGGAGCAGTCGCCACGGTTGGCGCTGCGCCCGGTCTGCGCGTGGGAAATGTTGCACTGGCCGGAGAACGCCACGCACAGCGCGCCGTGGATGAAAAATTCGATCGCCGCGTCAGTCTCGTCGGCGATGGCGCGGATTTCCTGCAGGTTCAGCTCACGCGCCAATACGAGCTGCGAGAAACCGGCCTGATCAAGGAATTTCGCCCGTTCCAGGGTGCGGATATCGGTCTGGGTGCTGGCGTGCAGCTCGATCGGCGGGATGTCCAGTTCCATCACGCCCAGGTCCTGGACGATCAGCGCATCGACGCCGGCATCGTACAACTCGTGGATCAGCTTGCGCGCCGGCTCCAGTTCGTTGTCGTGCAGGATGGTGTTGATGGTGGTGAAGACCCGCGCGTGGTAGCGATGGGCGAATTCCACCAGGCCGGCGATATCGCTCACCTCGTTGCAGGCGTTGTGGCGTGCGCCGAAGCTCGGGCCGCCGAGGTAAACGGCGTCGGCACCATGCAGGATCGCCTCGCGGGCGATGGCCACGTCACGGGCAGGGCTGAGCAATTCCAGGTGATGTTTGGGCAAGGACATATATTTTTTTAGTCAGGCGGTCACGGTCGAGAGGCGCATTGTACCGGCGAATTGCCTGACGGGCATCTGTGTGCTGCCGGGTGGTGGGTGTTTGCCCGGTTTTGGATGGGGGGATGGGTGGTGGATGGGCTGACGCCTTCGCGGGCAAGCCTCGCTCCTACAGGATTTCGGATTCGGCGAAGAGCAAAAATGTGGGAGCGGGCTTGCTCGCGAAAGCGGTGTGTCAGTCGACATCT
>NZ_JBSVXG010000070.1:0-28410 GCF_054070595.1 Pseudomonas sp. SDO55104_S430
AGCTCGGTTCCTACAGTTGGTCGCAAACAAGAACGCTGGCAGCCTGACACCCCACGGTGTCCTGTCGTCCATCGCGGACAAGCCTCGCTCCCACAGGTCTATTCCTGTAGGAGCCGAGCTTGCTCGCGATGGTCGTCAACGATTACGCGGGAAACCAGACACCCCGCGGCGTCCCAGCCTCCATCGCGAGCAAGCTCGGCTCCTACAGTGAACGGATGTCGCGGAAACAAAATGATTGAAAAAAACTGTCATAAGCTATAAAGGAAAAGGACACCGGCATATCGCTAACAATCAGTAAAAGAGTATCGCCAGTTTCTGGCTCATGGAGCGCTGATGAGTTTTCGTCAATTGACCGGCTCGCCACGGCAATCGAGCGGCGACGACCTGGTCGCCTCTCAACTGATAGGGAATTCGGAGACTGCCGCGGTGGCGTACGCCGGCAACGACGACAAGATCGAAAAACTGCTCGACTCAGCGCGAAACTGGCCCCATACCACGGCTTGGGCCGTTTACCGTGCCGGTGAGCAAATGTATCTGGTCGGGCAGGGCGATCCACGGGGACAGTGGCCCGCGAGTATTTCCAATGAAGAATTCGACGCTTTTTGCCGAACCCGGCGCCTGCAGCGCTGGCCGACCGGCAAGGGCGAAAGCGTGCTCGGCTGGCTGCTCGCACCCGTCGATGACGCCGCGGAGCCCGCGCTCGCCGAATTTGCCCAGCGCCTGGGCATTCAGGTGCAGACCAACACCCTGGCCCGCGCGCAGATCACTCAGCGCGTGCTCTATGAAATCACCTATCTGGCCAGCTCGACCCGGGACCGTTCGGTATTTCTGGTCGGCGTGCACCAGCTGCTGGCCAGCCTGATCGATGCCGAGAACTTCTACCTGGCGCTCTACGATCCGCACACCCACAAAATCGACTATCCGTACTACGTCGACAAAATCGACGTCGATGCCCTGGAATCCTCGAACTACGAATACCTGGACCCCAATCGCCTGTCCCTGACCGGTCAGGTGCTGACGTCCGGCCAGCCGTTGCTGATCGACTCCGCCGGCATTCTCCAGGCGCAGGCCGAAGGCCGTTTCTATTGCGTGGGCGACCGTCCCGAATTCTGGATGGGCGCACCGCTGAAAAACGCCTCGGACGAAGTGTTCGGCATGCTCGCCATGCAGGTGTACGAGGTTTCGCGCACCTACAGCGCCGAAGATCGTGCGCTGTTTTTGGTGGTCTCGCGCCACGTCGCCATGGCCCTGGACCGGATTCTGCACCGCGAGGACCTCGAACAGACCGTAATGCGCCGTACCCTTGAACTGTCGGCAGTCAACGACGCGCTGCGCCAGGAAGTGGCCGAACGCGAGCGCGCCGAACATCTGCAAAACGCACTGTTCCAGATTGCCGAGCTGTCGAGCCAGCCGGGTGACATGGCTGAGTTCTTCCAGACCCTGCACGGCATCGTCGGTGATCTGCTGTTCGCGCAGAACTTCTACATTGCGATGTTCGACGACTCGACCACCGAAGTGACCTTTCCCTATTACGTCGACGAGCGTCAGACCGTGCGCCCTGCGGCGCGGCGTGGGCGCCGGGGCCTGACCGAGTACGTGATCCGCCAGCGTCGACCCTGCCTGATCGACTTCGACGAGGCGGGTCGCCTGTCCGACCAGGGGGAAATCGAAATCGACGAGGCATTCCGCTCCCACTCCTGGCTCGGCATCCCCTTGTTCGATGGCGACATGGTGCGCGGCGTGCTGGCGGTGCAGAGCTATACCGCGCAGGTCAGCTACAGCCAGCGCGATCAGGAACTGCTGACGTTCGTGTCGCGGCACATCGATACGGCGTTGTCGCGCCGCACCGCCGCCGAAGCGATTCATGCCGCCAATCTCAAGCTCGAAGCCCGGGTGCAGAACCGCACCCGTGAGCTCGACCACGCCAACGCCAAGTTGCAGCATGAAAACTCCCACGATGCCCTGACCGGGCTGGCCAACCGCACCTACCTGCAACAGCGCCTCAATCTGGCCTGGACGCGGTTCGAAAGCGAGGGCGGGCAACTGGCGGTGATGTTCATCGACCTGGACCGTTTCAAGATGGTCAACGACAGCTTCGGCCACCATTTTGGCGACCTGTTGCTGATGCATGTCGCTCACCGGCTGCGCAGTTGCCTGCGGGAAACAGACATGCTCGCGCGACTGGGGGGCGATGAGTTCTCGGTGCTGGCGCCGGAGGCCTCGCTGGAGACGCTGATCGAAATCGGCGAGCGGATCCTCGCGGCGTTCGACCTGCCGTTTTTCATCAATGGCCATCAGGTTTTTTCTTCCTGCAGCATCGGCATTGTCAGTGCCGACAGTCAGTTCCATAACGAACCGGCCGACTTGCTGCGCGACGCCGATGCGGCGATGTACCGGGTCAAGAGTGCCGGGCGCGACAGTTACGCGATGTTCAACCAGGAAGTGCGGCGTGAGGTGTCCGATCAGGTCGAGCGGGAAGGGGCGTTGCGCAATGCGCTCAAGCGCACCGATGAATTGCTGCCGTACTTCCAGCCGATCGTCAGTCTGGAAACCGGTCAACTGGTGGCGCTTGAAGCCCTGATTCGCTGGCACCAGCCGGGCGGCCGGGTGATCGCGCCGGGCGAGTTTCTGCCGGACGTCGAGGGCCTGCGCCTGATCGGTCGACTGGACCTGTACATGCTCACCCGCATCGCGGTGATCCTCGCCCAGCCCGAGCACGCCAACTGGCCGGCGGTGCACGTCAATTGCTCCAGCTACAGCATGGCCCGCCCGGAATTTGCCGGCGAAGTGCTGGCGCTGCTGGCGCGACACGGCGTCGAGCCTTCACGCATCTGCCTGGAGTTGACCGAAGGCGCACTGGTGGCCGAACCGGCCATCGCCCGCTTGACCATGCAGCAATTGGCCGATAACGGCATGTCGGTGGTGCTCGACGACTTCGGCGCCGGGTTCTCGTCCCTGAGTTATGTGCACCAGTACCGGTTCAGCGGCTTGAAGATCGACAAGTCGTTCATCCTCGAACTCACCAGCAGTCCTCGCAGTCGCGCCATCGTGCGAGCCATCGTGCGCATGGCCGAGTCGTTGGATTTGAGCGTGGTGGCCGAAGGCGTAGAGAACGAACTGACCCTGGACCTGCTGCGGGAAATGGGCGCGGGACAGGCCCAGGGTTACTACTTCGCCAAGCCGATGAGTCTGGAAGATCTGTTGGCCAGCCCGTTGCTATAAGCGACACCACAAAACCTGCGGACCGCACCAATTACCGTGGGAGCGGGCTTGCCCGCGATGAGGCCCTTTCAGCCAGCATTCATGTTGCTGACCCACCGCCATCGCGGGCAAGCCCGCTCCCACAGGGTCAATGAACAATCATAAAATCCTGTGGCATCCATCAATTCTGGTTTTGATCGGTAGGCACTTCCGTCCAGCTGTCATCCGGATCGAACAATTTCATCGCCAGCGCCAGTTTTTCACTGTTGGGCCCCAGGTCTTTTTCGAACACCTGCCCGTCATGGCTGATCATGAAGCTCATGACCCCGGTGTCGTCGTACTTCGCCGGCCAGGCGATCAGGGCAAAGCCGCGGCTCATTTTGTCGCCGATCAGGTAGCTGTAGGCGCCGCCCGGGGCTGACGGGCCCTGGCCCTTGAGGATGCGGAAGTGATAACCGTGCCAGTCCTCCAGGGTCGAGGCGTTGCCGAACAGCGGGCCAAGGGGGCTGATCTGGCCGCTGTCGTCGTCCGCCCAATACAGCCCGTCGTGTTCACCAGGGGTGCTGAAAATCTTCTGCGCGTATTCCAACGCACCGTCACCATCACGATCCTGCGAGGCATAGTCCATCTGCGCATCGTGATAAGTCAGCACCGACTGCACCGTGGACAGCTCGTTGCGGCCAATCCGGCGAGCACGGATTTCAACGGCACCGGCCTTCATGTCGAAGCGCCAGCCGTTCTTGTCCTTGACCATGGGGATGGGCATGGTCCAGTGATCCGGGCCGACCGCCAGAATGGCCTTGCGATCATTGGGCTTCTGGATCTGATGCTGCTCGTGATACTGCTTGAGAAACGCATCGACATCCTCGCGCTGCACACCTTCACGGGGAATCACGCTGCGCCAGTCCTCGCCCAGAAGCTCGGTCAGCCGCGCCTGATCAGCATGCTCGGTCCCCAGCGCCTTGACGAACTCCTCTGCAGCCTTTTCCGGCGTGGAAAACGCCTCCTGCGCCGCTACAACCCCCGACCACAAAAGACTCGCGGTGATCGCCAGGACAGGTGCCAGGAGGCCCATGAACACTTTGACTCGACTTGGATTGTTCACCGGCGGCCCCCCCTCGAACGCATCGGGCTGGACGGTCTGCTGATCTGGTGACCGGAAGACCGCATCGAGCTTGGGCGCTGGGCGGATGCCTGGCTGGCCCGACCCCGCAGGGCCTGCGCATTGGATTGAGAAGGTGAGCGCGCACCGGCGAATGCGTTGTTGCGAGCACTGCCGGGACTGGCGGCCGGGCGCTTTTGCGCGTTCTGCCGAGAAAAGGTCGAATCCTGCCGGCGCTGGTTCACCTGAGCGTCCTGCCTTCTGGGTTGCTGGTTTTCGCGAGTGGCAAGCTGGTTGCGGTCCACGCCTTGGCCCCTGTCCGCGGCGCGAGGCCTGTCCGCACCGCTTTGCATGCGATTGCCGGCCGCCATGCCCGACTGTGCCTGACGCGCCTGATCACGGGCCTGCCGGTTACTGGTAGCCGGTCTCTCGATGCCGCTTCGGTCCATGGCGCTGCGGGCATTTTCACGGGCCTGGGCGCGTTGGGCATTGTCGCCGCGAAAGGCTTCGCGCTGAGTGGCACCGTTGAGTTGGCGACCGTATTGCTCGCGGCTGCGCTGGTCGCGATAGGGCACGCCTTGGCGATTGACGGCGTTGTGCTGCCACTTGTTCTGGTTGTTGGTGATCTGGTTGTTGCGGTTGATGTTGTTGTAGCGGTTCACGTCCACGTCGATGTCGTTGTTGCCCCAGTCACAATCGCCCCAGAGCGAAGCGACGATCGCCACACCGGTACCGAACGCCAATCCGGCCACCAATGCCTGGCCCGGGTAATAGGCGGGCGGTGGCGGGTAATAGACAGGCGGTGAAGCCGGATAAGCCCAGGTGCCGTAAGTGGTGGTCGGGTTATAGGTCGGCACGTACACCACCTGCGGATCGGCGGGCTGGATGATGATCGTGGACGAACTGGCCGGAGCAGGGGCCGGTGCTGAAGACGACGAGGACGACTCCGGTGCGGGAGCGGGCGCCGCTGCCGGCGTGATGTTCTGCACCGTGACATTCTGATACTGGTTGCTTTGCAGGTTCCCGGCGGCCTGGGCCTGATGCCGCAAGCGCTGCACAGCGCCCATTACATCATCAGGTTGCGCGAGAAACGCATCCCCCAACCGCTGCACCCAGACCGGATCCTGCCCCAGGGTCGCCAGCACCTGCGGGAAGGCGACCAGCGCCTGCACGCTCGGGTCCCAGGGCTGGTTGGCCACCTGTTTGACTGCATCGTCGCCCTTGGCTTTCGGATTGGCCTTGGACCAGGTCACGGCCTCGGCGATTTGCCCGGGGTAGGTGCTGGCCATCAGTACCTGGGCCAGCAACGGGTCCGGATACAGCGCGATCGGCGCCACCATCTGATCCAGTTGTTCCTGATTGAACACCGGATCCTTTGTCACGTCTGCAGCGGGCGCGGCATCGGCGGTGGTGGCCGTGGCGCTGGCATCACCCGCCGTGGCCGTGGCAGTCCCATTTCCGGCGGTCGCCGTCGCCGTGCTGTTGCCCGTGCCGGCAGTCGCCGTGGCCTGCACCGTCTGCGCCAGGCAAGCGGAGCCATTGATCAACAGTACGACCGACACCGCGTAAAACAATGGAATGCGCATCATGCTCTCCATGTGGCTGCTACAGGTACGTCTTCCTGTTCGGGAATTTCAGTACAGCTGATTTTCGATGTCTTTGCCGGGCAAACACCGGCCATTCATCCCGCCGCAGAGCAGCGGATTCACTGCGCTCGCAACAGATGAGCGTTGTGGTCGATCAGGGTTTGCAGGACCTCCACCGAGCCGTTGATCGCGAACTGAGCGCCCATGCACACCAGCAGAAAACCCATCAGCCGCGAGATGGCTTCAATGCCCGATTGGCCCATGATCCGCATGATGAATCCCGAGCAGCGCAGGCAGATCCAGAGGATCAGCGCGGTCAGCATGAAGATCAGCGGCGGGGCGACCAGCAGCACCCACGGCGGGAACAGGGTGTTGTTCTTGATGGTGGCGGCGGCGCTGATGATCATCGCGATGGTGCCGGGTCCGGCGGTACTGGGCATGGCCAGCGGGATGAAGGCGAAGGTTGGCTGCTCCGCGGTGCTGGCCCCGACAACGACGGGCTGGGGTGGTGGCGGAAACAGCATCTTCAAGCCCATGATCACCAGAATCCCGCCGCCGGCGATGCGCAGGCCCGGGATGGAAATGTTGAACGCGTCCATGACGAAGGCACCGATGTAGTAGGTGACCGCCATGATCAAAAATACATAGAACGACGTCAGAAAAGCCTGGGTGTCCTTTTCCTTTTGGCTCAGTCCCTTGCTCAGGGCAAGGAACAGCGCCACGGTCGTCGGCGGGTTGGTCAACGGCAGGAGTGCCAGCAACCCGAGCCCGATAGCGTTGAACAAGTCTGTCATATCGAGCCCGGGGTCCTTTCGTTCAGTGCCGCGCGATTAGCGCGAGGTCTGGACCTTCAGCACTTCGGTATAAACGGCGTCGACCGTCTGACCTTCCTTGAGGTTCTTCATGCGCGCTTGCAGGTCGGGATCCTCGACCTTCACCACCCGCAGTTTCCCTTCCGGAGGCATCAGGGTCACCTCGTGGGTTTTCAGGTCGATCTTGGTGATTTTCGAGGTGACCTTGACCTGGCGCACGGCTTCACCGCCGGGGTTGGGATTATCCTTGGTCGCACGGACGGTCATCGCCTCGTTGCTCATGCTGGGGGCGCCACCGACGGTGGTGTCCAGCACATAAGCGACCGAGCGGATCACCTGGATATCGACGGTATCGCCGACCTTCAGATTGTTCAGGTTTTTCGCCTGGTCAGTGAGCTGCAGGGGCACCGGTTGCTGGTCCGGACCTTCGATGGTGACCTGGTAGTTCGCCGGATCGACGGCCAGGACCTTCGACACAATGTGGCCTTCAATGGCGCGGCTGCCCAGCGGAATATCGGCGGCATGAGCCGTCAGGCTGGCGGTTGAAAAGAGGGAGGCGAGGGCGACGGCAGAAGCAAGAGAGCGGATAGATTTCATAAGCCTGTTTTTCCATTCAATGGTGTGACAGAACGAATCCGTTTGAAGCGCCTGCAGGTCACTCGAAGTGTTCGGGATTGACCGTATCTCCGGACTTCATATTCAGCTGCACCCGTACATCTTCGAACATGAGGTCATAGTGCTTGTGCATTGAGCCGATGCTGCTCATGGACTTGGGAATGCCGTATTTCTCGGCGATTTGCGTCACGTTTCGGGCGAAGTTGTAGGCCTCCTCCTTGGGCAGAAAGAACGTCTCCTTGATTTCCTTGCCCTGGATGCTGCCGTGCATGGTGAACAGCATGCCCTTGCCTAGCTTGGGATCGCTGCTGACTTCGTAATCGAGGTGAATGTTGTAGCTGACATCGTTGTCGTTCAGCGCATGGCGCTCGATGTGCAGATGACCTGGCTCGAACATGGCCATTTTCTTATCCCCTTTTGGAAACCTTTGTCCGGGGCAGGGGATCAGCCTGCCCGGAACTTGGTGTTAGCGATAGCTGATCCCCGGTGCGGCGGTGCTCACACGGGTCCCGGCCTTGCCTTGAACGATCGCCTCGATATCCGAGAGCGAACCGATCACGGCGACCTTTCCAGTATGGCGGGCGAATTCGCAGGCTGCCTGAACTTTGGGGCCCATGGAGCCAGCGGCGAATCCCAGGCGCTCGAGTTCATCAGGATGCGCCTGGCCGATGGCTTTCTGGGTCGGCTTGCCGTAGTCGATGAAGGCCGCATTAACGTCGGTGGCGATCACCAGCAAGTCAGCTTCAAGTTGTTCGGCCAGCAGCGCCGAACACAGGTCCTTGTCGATCACCGCCTCGATGCCTTGCAGCTTGCGGTTTTCGTCATACATGGTCGGAATGCCGCCGCCGCCCGCGCAGATCACGATGCTGCCCTTGTCCAGCAGCCACTTGATCGGGCGGATCTCGAAAATGCGCTTGGGTTTGGGGCTGGCGACCACGCGGCGGAACTTGTCGCCGTCAGGGGCGATGGCCCAACCTTTTTCGGCGGCCAGTTTTTCGGCTTCGTCCTTGGTGTAGACCGGGCCGATGGGTTTGGTCGGGTTCTTGAAGGCCGGGTCGTTGGCGTCGACTTCGACCTGGGTCAAGAGGGTGGCGAAAGGCACCTCGAAGGCCAGCAGGTTGCCCAGTTCCTGTTCGATGATGTAGCCGATCATGCCTTCGGTTTCGGCACCGAGCACGTCCAGCGGGTAGGGAGTCACAGAGGTGTAGGCCGCCGCCTGCAGCGACAGCAGGCCCACTTGAGGGCCATTGCCGTGGGCGATGACCAGTTGGTTGCCGGGATGGATCTTGGCGATCTGTTCGGTGGCGATCCGGATGTTGGCGCGCTGATTGTCAGCGGTCATCGGTTCACCCCGGCGAAGCAGGGCGTTACCGCCCAGAGCAACGACGATACGCATGGTGCAGTCCTTCCAGAAAGAGAAGTAAGCGGTCTGCTCGGTCCCTTGTGGGAGCGGGTCCGTTTGTTAGAGGTCAGCCAAAGTCGACACCAAAATCGCCTTGATGGTGTGCATGCGGTTTTCCGCTTGCTCGAAGGCGATACAGGCTGGCGACTCGAACACGTCATCGGTCACTTCGATGCCGTTCTTCAGGTGTGGATATTGCTCGGCAATCTGCTTGCCGACCTTGGTGTCGCTGTTGTGGAAGGCCGGCAGGCAGTGCATGAACTTGGTGCGCGGGTTGCCGGTGGCTTTCATCAGGTCGGCGTTAACCTGGTAAGGCAGCAGTTGCTGGATACGCTCGGCCCAGGCTTCCACCGGTTCGCCCATCGAGACCCAGACGTCGGTGTGAATGAAGTCCACGCCCTTGACCGCGGCCTTCGGATCTTCGGTGAGCGTGATGCGGGCACCACTTTCTTCAGCGTATTTGTTGCAACGTTCCACCAGATCGTCGGTCGGCCACAGCGCTTTCGGCGCGCAGATGCGCACGTCCATGCCGAGCTTGGCGCCGATCAGCAACAGCGAGTTGCCCATGTTGTTGCGTGCATCGCCAAGGTAGGCGTAGCTGATGTCGTGCAGCGGCTTGTCGGAGTGTTCGCGCATGGTCAGCACGTCGGCGATCATTTGCGTCGGGTGATATTCATCGGTCAGGCCGTTGAACACCGGCACGCCGGCGAACTTGGCCAGTTCCTCGACGATTTCCTGCTTGAAGCCGCGATACTCGATCGCGTCGTACATGCGCCCGAGCACCCGGGCGGTGTCCTTCATGCTTTCCTTGTGACCGATCTGCGAGGAGTTGGGGTCGATGTAGGTGACGTTGGCGCCCTGGTCATAGGCGGCGACTTCGAAGGCGCAACGGGTGCGGGTCGAGGTCTTTTCGAAGATCAGCGCGATGTTGTTGCCTTTCAAATGCTGCTGCTCGGTACCGGTGTATTTCGCGCGTTTGAGGTCGCGGGACAGGTCGAGCAGGTAGCGCAATTCGCGAGTGGTGTGATGTTCCAGGCTCAGCAGATTGCGGTTATGGATATTGAAAGCCATGGTGGGTCTCCCTGAAATTAATAGTCGATCGGATCGCGGACAATCGGGCAGGTCATGCAGTGGCCGCCGCCACGCCCGCGTCCCAGTTCGCCGGCGCTGATGGTGATGACTTCCACGCCGGCCTTGCGCAGCAGGGTGTTGGTGTAGGTGTTGCGGTCGTAGCCGATGACCACGCCGGGTTCCACCGCTACCACGTTGTTGCCGTCGTCCCACTGTTCGCGTTCGGCGGCGAAGGAGTTGCCGCCGGTTTGCACCACGCGCAGAGTCTTGAGTTTGAGGGCCGCGGCGACGGTATCGAGGAAGTTGGTCTTTTCCCGACGGATGTCGATGCCACCTGGTTTGCTTTCGTCGGGAGTCAGGGTGAAGGCAACGATCTGGTTCACCACTTCGGGGAAGATCGTCACCAGGTCGCGGTCGCAGAAGCTGAACACGGTGTCCAGGTGCATCGCCGCACGGGACTTGGGCAGCCCGGCAACGACGACTTTTTCCACGGCCTTGTTCTTGAACAGGTTGATCGCCAACTGGCCGATGGCCTGGCGGGATGAGCGTTCGCCCATGCCGATCAGGACGACGCCATTACCGATCGGCATCACGTCGCCGCCTTCGAGGGTGGAAGCGCCGTGATCCTTGTCCGGATCGCCGTACCAGATCTGGAAGTCGGCATTGGTGAATTGCGGGTGGAATTTGTAGATGGCAGTGGTCAGCAGGGTTTCCTGGCGGCGCGCCGGCCAGTACATCGGGTTGAGGGTCACACCGCCGTAGATCCAGCAGGTGGTGTCGCGGGTGAACTGGGTGTTCGGCAACGGTGGCAACAGGAAGCTGGAGTTGCCGAGGAAGTCGCGGAACATCTGGATCGCCTTGCCGCCGAACGAGTCCGGCAGGTCATCGCCCGAGACGCCGCCGATCAGGAACTCGGCGATGTGGCGCGGCTCCAGGCTACGCAGCCAGGAATCGACTTCGTTGATCAAGCCGACACCGACGGTATCGGGGGTGATTTTGCGCGACAGGATCCAGTCCAGTGCTTCAGGGATGGCGACGATGTCGGTCAGCAGGTTGTGCATTTCCAGCACATCGATCCCGCGTTCGCGCATTTTGGTGACGAAATCGAAGTGGTCGCGTTTGGCCTGGGCCACCCACAGCACATCGTCGAACAGCAGTTCGTCACAGTTGTTCGGGGTCAGCCGCTGATGGGCCAAGCCTGGGGAGCAAACCATGACTTTGCGCAGTTTTCCGGCTTCGGAATGAACGCCGTACTTGACTTTTTCCGTGGTCATTTCTGTGATCCTCCAGATAAAAAAGCAGTCGTTACAAGGTCAGGAAGCCGTCGTAGAGACCGTAGGCCGCCACCAGGGCGCCTATGACCACTGCGGCGAAAATCAGCTTCTCGACGTGGGTGAATACCGGTTGTTTGAGTTCCAGCTTGGCCTTGGCGAACAGGATCGCGCCGGGGGCATAGAGCAGGGCGGACAGCAGCAGGTATTTCATGCCGCCGGCATAGATCAGCCAGATCGCGTACAGCAGCGCGATGGCGCCGATGAACAGGTCCTTGCTGCGCTCCGGGGCGGCGTTTTCGTAGCTTTCACCGCGTACCGCGAGAAGAAATGCGTAGGCCGCCGACCACAGGTAAGGCACCAGGATCATCGAGGTGGCGAGGTAGATCAGCGACAGGTAGGTACTGGCGGAAAACAGCGTGATGATCAGAAACAGCTGCACCATCGCGTTGGTCAGCCACAGGGCGTTGACCGGCACATTGTTGGCGTTTTCCTTGCGCAGGAACGCCGGCATGGTGTGGTCCTTGGCGGCGGCGAACATGATCTCCGCACAGAGCAGGACCCACGACAGCAGGGCACCGAGCAGGGAGATGATCAGGCCGACGCTGATCAGGATCGCACCCCAGTCGCCCACCACGTGCTTGAGCACCGCAGCCATCGACGGGTTCTGCAGTTTTGCCAGTTCCGGCTGGGTCATGATGCCCAGCGACAGCACGTTCACCAGTACCAGGAACAGCAGCACGGTGATGAACCCGATCACGGTGGCGCGACCGACGTCACTGCGCTTCTCTGCCCGCGCCGAGAAAATGCTCGCGCCCTCGATGCCAATGAACACCCACACGGTGACCAGCATCATGTTGCGCACCTGGTTCATCACGCTGCCCAGGTCCGGGTTTTTCACGCCCCAGATGTCGGCGGTGAAGATCTCCAGTTTGAAGGCGAACAAGGCGATCAGCACGAACAGCACCAGCGGTACGATCTTGGCAACCGTGGTCACCACGTTGATGAACGCCGCTTCCTTGATCCCGCGCAGCACTAGCAAGTGCACGGCCCACAGCAGTACGGATGCGCCGATGATCGCCGCAACCGTATTGCCCTCGCCAAAGATCGGAAAGAAGTAACCCAGGGTGCTGAACAGCAGCACGAAATAGCCGACGTTGCCCAGCCAGGCACTGATCCAGTAGCCCCACGCGGACGAGAAACCCATGTAGTCGCCAAAACCGGCCTTGGCGTAGGCATAGACCCCGCCGTCGAGGTCAGGCTTGCGGTTGGCCAGGGTCTGAAACACGAAGGCCAGGGTCAGCATGCCGACCGCGGTGATGGCCCAACCGATCAGCACTGCGCCTACGTCGGCACTGGCGGCCATGTTCTGTGGCAAGGAGAAAATCCCGCCGCCGATCATGGAGCCCACAACTAGGGCTACCAATGCACCCAATCGCAACTTTCCGGGAGATTCAGACATGTTGACTCCATTGTGCGAGAAGAGAGAATGCAGACTATTTCCATACGCTGTTCAATCAACTGACCTGGATCAATGGCATACAACTGTGGCGTTAGTGAGTGACCTAATAATATGCAGATCAATTAGCTAACGGCCGCAAAAGCCTTTTCCAGAGGCTTTGCTGTTAAGTGGCGGATACAGCTGAATTAAGACATTAGTTCACTTTTTTTTATTGTAAAGAATAGTTCTCGTTTTTGGATCCTGTACCTTTTAGTTACTAGGGCGAAATTTAAAATGGATTTTTAATTTCGATTGGCTATAACTCCTATCCACTTGGCATTAGCGCAAATTTATTAATGCGCTATCGTCCAAACAACTTGATTTCAAGCATTCGATGGCCTTGTAACTCATTCTTACCGTGGAGGGAGACACAGGTATGTCGCAGCCGACACAGAAGCTTCGCTTGAGTGCGCTGATAGCGCTGGTGGTCGGTTCAATGATTGGTGGCGGGATCTTTTCGTTGCCGCAAAACATGGCGGAGCGGGCCGACGCTGGCGCCATTTTGATTGGTTGGGGTATCACGGCCGTCGGCATGCTGACCCTGGCTTTCGTGTTTCAGACGCTGGCCAATCGCAAGCCGGAACTCAACTCCGGCGTCTATGCCTACGCCAAGGCCGGTTTCGGCGATTACATGGGTTTTTCGTCTGCCTGGGGTTACTGGATCAGTGCCTGGCTGGGCAACGTCGGCTACTTCGTTCTGCTGTTCAGCACCCTCGGTTATTTCTTTCCGGTCTTTGGCCAGGGCAATACCCCGATTGCCATCGGCTGCGCCTCGGTGCTGCTGTGGGCCGTGCACTTTCTGGTGATGCGCGGGATCAAGGAAGCGGCATTCATCAATCAGGTGACCACCGTGGCCAAGGTCGTGCCGCTGATCATGTTCATCGTGATTGCCGCCGTGGCGTTCAAGGCCGATATCTTCACCCGTGATATCTGGGGTAGTGCCAATCCCAGCTTCGGCGGCGTGATGGACCAGGTGCGCAACATGATGCTGGTGACCGTGTTCGTGTTCATCGGCATCGAAGGGGCCAGCGTCTACTCGGCCCGGGCGGAAAAACGCTCCGACGTCGGTCGGGCGACGGTGATCGGTTTTCTCGGGGTGCTGGCACTGCTGGTGCTGGTGAACCTGTTGTCGCTGGGGATCATGAGCCAGCCGGAACTTGCCACCTTGCAGAACCCGTCGCTGGCGGCGGTGCTGGAGCACATCGTTGGGCCGTGGGGGGCCTTGCTGATCAGTATCGGCTTGGCCATTTCGCTGCTCGGCGCCTTGTTGTCCTGGGCGCTGCTGTGCGCTGAAATCCTCTTCGCCACGGCGAAGGACCGCACCATGCCGGCCTTCCTGACCCGGGAAAATGCCAACCACGTACCGGTCAATGCGTTGTGGCTGACTAATGGCATGATCCAACTGTTTCTGCTGATCACCCTGTTTTCCGCCGGCACTTATACCAGCCTGATCTACCTCGCATCTTCGATGATTCTGGTGCCGTACCTGTGGTCGGCGGCCTATGCGGTGCTGCTCAGCGGACGTGGCGAAACCTACGAGCAAGGCTCGCCGCAACGCACCAAGGACCTGCTGATCGGCGCCATCGCCCTGGGTTATGCGGTGTGGCTGCTGTATGCCGGCGGGGTCAAATACCTGCTGCTTTCGGCGTTGCTCTACGCGCCCGGCGTGATCCTGTTCGCCAAAGCCAAGCGTGAGCAGGGCCAGCCGCTGTTCACGAACATAGAAAAAGGCATTTTCGCCTGTGTTCTGGTCGGCGCAGGCGTGGCGGCCTATGGGTTGTACAGCGGCGTGCTGTCGCTGTAGCCGGATCCACCTCCTTTCATTGTTGTCATTGGTCCGTATTCGCGAGGTATTGAACATGGCAAAAGGCAAGAAAGACGCGAAGAAGAAAAAGCCGGTAGAAGAAACGAAATTGAGCAACAAGGACTACCTGGCTCAGTTGCGCCTGTTGCACGTCGAGCTGGTCAAATTGCAGGAGTGGGTGAAGCAGGAGGGCGTGAAGATCTGCGTGATCTTCGAGGGTCGCGACGGTGCGGGGAAGGGCGGGACGATCAAGGCGCTGACCGAGCGGGTGAGCCCGCGGGTGTTCAGGGTGCTGGCACTGCCTGCGCCGACTGATCGGGAAAAGAGCCAGATGTATCTGCAACGCTACCTGCCGCATCTGCCGGCGGCTGGCGAGATCGTGATCTTCGATCGCAGCTGGTACAACCGCGCGGGCGTCGAGCGGGTGATGGGGTTTTGTACCGAGGAACAGGCGCAGAAATTCCTCAAGACGGTGCCGGCGGTTGAGCGGGCGATCGTTGATTCGGGGGTAATCCTGCTCAAGTACTGGCTGGAGGTCAGCGAGGAAGAACAGACCCGCCGGCTGGAGGCGCGGATCGAGGACGGGCGCAAGATCTGGAAACTGTCACCGATGGACCTGAAGTCCTACAGCCGCTGGTACGACTACTCCCGCGCCCGCGACGACATGTTCAAGGCCACCGATACCGAGTACGGGCCATGGCTGGTGGCCAACTCCAACGACAAGCGCAGGGCGCGGTTGAACATCATCACCGATCTGTTGAGCCGCATTCCCTACAAGGAGGTCAAGCGCGAAAAGATCGTCCTGCCGAAACGCCAGAAACCGGGAGGCTACCGCGAAGCGGATCACCCGCTGCGGCATGTGTCCGAGAAGTTCTGAAGCATCAACTGCCGAATGTGTAGGAGCGAGGCTTGCCCGCGAAGGCGTCAGTTGGTCCGACATCAATGTTGGATGTGCCGGCCTCTTCGCGGGCAAGCCTCGCTCCTACAGGTCCCGAGACCGACCGCAAAATCTGCGAAATATGCAAAACCCTGTGGGAGCGGGCTTGCTCGCGAAGGTGTCAGATGGGCCGGCATCAATGTTGGATGTGCCGACCTTTTCGCGGGCAAGCCCGCTCCCACAGGTATTGTGGGAGACACAGGCCTGTTTCAGGACCCGGACGCTGTCAGCTCATCCGCCTTTGACACCCAGCCCCCACCCGTAGCCTTGTACAGATCGACCATCGAGGTAAACACCTGCCCACGTGTGCGGGTGTAGTTGATTTCGGCGTCGAACAGGCTGCGTTCGGCGTCGAGCACTTCGATATAGCTGGTGTAGCCGTTGTCGTAGCGCAGCCGAGCGAAGTGCGCGTAGGTGCGCAGGGCGTCGACCTGGCCGGCCTGGAAGGCCATTTGTTCGCGGGATTTGCTTGAAGCGACCAGGGCGTTTTCCACATCGCCGAAGGCCGATTGAATGGCTTTCTGATAGGTCAGCAGCGCCTGTTTCTGGAAAGCTTCGGCCTGTTTGACCTGCCCGGAAATCGCGCCGCCGGTGAAGATCGGCATGCTCGCCGCCACCCCATAAGACCAAGTCGCCGCAGGCCCGGTGAACAGGTCCGAAAGCTGATTGCTCACCGAACCGAGCATCCCGGTCAGGGAGATAGTCGGAAAATACTGGGCCTTGGCCGCGCCGATCTGGGCGTTCGCCGAAATCAGATCCAGTTCGGCCTGACGCAGATCCGGCCGGCGTTCCAGCAAATCCGACGGCAATCCCGCAGGCACCGCCGGCAGCGTCAGTTGCGCCAGGCTGCGTCCGCGCAGGATCGGCCCTGGGTTGCGCCCGAGCAGAATCGCCAACAGGTTTTCCTGCTGCGCCACCAGCGGCTCGAATTGCGCCACCGACGCCTGGGTGCGCTGATACTCGGACAGGTTCTGCGCCAGCTCCATTTCCGATATCACCCCGGCATCGAAGCGCTGCTTGAAGATGCCATAGGAATCACCCCGAACCTTGGCCGTGGTACGGGCGATTTCCAGCTCGCGGTCCAGATCGCGCAGCGTGATGTAACTGGTCGCCACCGACGACACCAGGCTCAGAATCACACTGCGCCGACCTTCCTCGGACGCCAGCAGATCGGCACGGGCCGATTCATTGAGCCGCCGCAGACGACCCCAGATATCCAGCTCCCAATTGACGCTGAGCAGCGCCTGATAATTGTTGAACACCGGATCGACCGAGGAATCCAGCGGAACCGGGCCGTTGTCCCGCGGCGAGCGGGTGCGCTGACCCTGGCTATCAAGCCCGACCTGAGGAAAGAACAGGGAACGGGTTTCAACATAGCGCCCCTGGAACTGCTCGACCCGGGCTGCGGCAATCTTGATGTCCTTGTTTTCGAGCAGGGCGCTGCGGATCAGCTCATTGAGCACCGGGTCCTGGAACTGTTCCCACCACAGGGTATTGGACAGGTCCTTGGCTTCCTTGTCCGCGTAGCGGTAGGCCGCCGGGGTGTCGATGTTCGGTGCCTGATAATCCGGGCCGACCATGCAGCCGGTCAGGCTCAAACCCAGGCAAAGACAAAGCGGGAAAGAGTTCTTGCGCATCTCAATCCCCCTCATGCTTGTTTTGCGCCGCCCCGTCGGGGATGTGCGCAGAAGGTGTCTGGGTTACCAGTTTTTGCTTGTCGTCCTTCTTGCCGGTCATGCGCTCGATCAGGAAGTAGAAGACCGGAATGAAGAACACCGCAATCACCGTCGCCGCCAGCATCCCGCCGATTACGCCGGTACCGATGGAGTGCCGGCTGTTTTCGGACGCACCCACCGCAATCGCCAACGGCACGCAACCCAGAATGAACGCCAGCGACGTCATCACGATTGGCCGCAGACGCTCCTTCGCGGCAGTCATGGCCGCATCGTACGCCGACATCCCGGCTTCCCGGTTCAATACCGCGAACTCGAAAATCAGAATCGCGTTCTTCGCCGCCAGGGCCACCAGCATGGTCAGGCCGATCTGGAAATACACGTCATTGCTCAGGCCCCGGATCAACACAGCGAGCATGGCGCCGAAGATGGCGAACGGCACCGCCATCAGCACACCCACCGGCAGCGACCACTTCTCGTACTGCGCCGCGAGGATCAGAAACACCATCACCAGGCCGAAGATGAACACCTGGGAGGACGCGCCACCGCTCTTTTTCTCCTCGAACGCTTCGCCGCTGAGTGCCAGGGCATAGTCGTCGGTCATGATCTCGGCGCTGATCTCTTCCAGCGCCGCCAGTGCCTGACCGGTGCTGTAGCCGGGGGCGGCGTTGGCGGTGAGCTTGACCGCCGGGAAGTTGTTGAAACGGGTCAGAAGGTCGGGCCCGGTGACGTAGCGGGTGGTCAGCACGGCTTTGAGCGGCACCATGTCGAGATTCTTGCTGCGCACGTAGATCTGTTGAAGATCTTCGGCCTTGAGGCGGTAGGCCGGTTCGGCCTGCAAGATCACCTGCCACAAGCGGCTGAACTTGTTGAACTGCGAAACGTACAGCGAGCCGAACATTGTCTGCATCGCGCTGTAGACGTCTTCCACCGGTACACCCAGGGACTCAGCCTTTTCCCGGTCGACATCCACCATCAACTGCCGTGAATGCACGTTGAAGGTCGAGGTGACGGCGCCCAGTTCCGGACGTTCCTTGGCCTTGGCCACCAGAGTGCCGACCATCTCGGCCAACTGGTCAACGTTGCCGTCGCCCTTGCTCTGCACCCAGACCTCCATGCCGCCGGTGGTGCCCAGGCCCGGAATCGACGGCGGGTTGACCGGCAGAATGATGCCTTCCTGCACGGTAGAGAAGGCATGGGCGGCTTTCTGGATCACCGCCGGCGCGCTTTGTTCGGCGATGGTGTCGGAGTCCTTGTAGCGGCCTTCGAAATCCTTGAAACCGACGAAAAAAGCACCGGCGTTGTTCTTGTTCTGGCCGTCCAGCAGGCTGTAACCATTGACGATGGCCACGCCTTCCACCGACGGGTCGTTCTGGAAGAAATCACTGGCCACCTGGCCCACCGCGCCGGTGCGATCGAGGCTCGCGGCATCGGGCATGATGATCGCGCCCAGCAGGTAACCCTGGTCCTCCGGCGGCAGGAAGGCGCTGGGGATGCGATTACCCATCAGCACGATCAGCACGATCATCCCGGCAAACACCAGCAAGGCGAGGGCGAAACGCTTGATCATGAACGCCACCGAGCGCGAATAACCGTCGGTCATGCGCTCGAAGCTGCGTTCGAACCAGCGGAAGAATCTGTTCTTTTCACCGTGCTGCGGCTTGAGCAGCAGGGCGGCGAGGGCGGGGGACAGGGTCAGGGCCACGAGGCCTGAAATCACCACGGAAATGGCGATGGTGATGGCGAACTGTTTATAGAGTTGGCCGGTGATCCCACCCATGAACGCCACCGGAATGAACACCGCACAGAGCACCAGCACGATGGCAACCACGGGGCCTGCCACTTCGTCCATCGCCCGTTTCGCGGCGTCCTTGGGGTTCATCTTGTGCACGTGCATGTTGCGCTCGACGTTCTCGATCACCACGATCGCGTCGTCCACCACGATACCGATGGCCAGCACCATGCCGAACAGCGTCAGCATGTTCACCGAGAAGCCCAGGGCGGTCATGCCGATGAAGGTGCCGACAATCGACACCGGCACCGCAATCACCGGAATCAGCGTGGCGCGCAGGCTCTGCAGGAACAGGAACACCACGATCACCACCAGCACCAGGGCTTCGAAGAAGGTGTGGATCACCTCGGAAATCGACGCGCGGGTGAAGGCGGTGGTGTCCATCACGATCTTGTATTCGATGCCCTCGGGGAAGGTGGCCTTCATGTCCGAGAGGGTCTTGGTCACCGCCGCCGAAACGTCCAGGGCGTTGGCCCCAGGTTGCTGGTACACCGCAATCAGCGTCGCCGGTTTGCCCTGGTAGGTGCTGCGCAGCGAGTAGTCCTTCTGCCCAAGTTCCGCCCGGCCGACGTCCTTGAGCCGCACGATGGCCGCGCCTTCGTTGCTGGCGCGCAGGATGATGTTTTCGAACTCCGAAGGCTCGGTCAGGCGACCCTTGGTGGTCACCGCGAACGACTGCTCCACGGGCGAGCCGGTCGGTGACTGGCCAACCCGGCCCACGGCGAATTGCTGGTTCTGGTTGGCCACGGCTTTCTGCACATCGGCCGCGGTGATGCCCAGTTGCGCCATGCGGTCGGGCTTGAGCCAGATCCGCATTGCGTAGTCAGGTGTGCCGAAAATACTGGCCTGGTTGGCGCCTGGGATACGCTTGAGCGCGTCCAGCACGTAGAGATTGGCGTAGTTGGCGACGTAGGTGCTGTCATAACGGTCGCCATTGGAATACACCGCCAGCACCATCATGAAAGCCGAGGATTTCTTCTGCACCTGGATGCCCTGGCTCTGCACCGCGTCGGGCAGTTGCGGCAGGGCCAGGTTTACGCGGTTCTGCACGTCGACCTGGGCCAGGGCCGGGTCGGTACCGATCTCGAAGAACACGTTGAGGGTCATGTTGCCCGTCGCCGAGCTCGACGAGTTCATGTAGATCATGTTGTCGGCGCCGTTGACCTGCTGCTCGATCGGCGCCGCGACGTTGTTGGCCACCACCTGCGCATCGGCGCCGGGGTAGGTGGCCGCCACGGTGATTTGCGGCGGCGTGATGTCCGGGTACTGGGCCACCGGCAGCGACAGCATGGCTACCGCGCCGGCCAGGGTGATGACGATGGAGATGACGGAAGCGAAGATTGGCCGGTCGATGCAATAGTGGGAAATGCTCATGGCGCTTTCCCACCGGCTGGCGGCGTGGTCGGGCCGGCCTTGATGGTTTGTCCGGATTCGGCGGGGACCGGCGCCTTGACGGCCGCCTCGTTGATTTTCAGCGGCGCTCCGGGCGCTACTCGCAGTGCGCCATCGACCACGATGCGCTCACCGGCTTTCAGCCCTTTGTTGATGAACCAGTTGTCACCTTGCCATTCGCCCACCTCGACCACCCGTTGCTCGGGTTTGCCTTCGCCGTTGATCACCCAGACGAACTGGCTTTTCGCGCCTTCGAGCACGGCCTTTTGCGGCACCAGGATCGCGTTCGGCCGGGTCGCGCCTTTGGCCAAGGCGCGCACGAACTGGCCGGGACGCAGCAGACCGTTGGGGTTGGCCAGCACCGCGCGGACCAGGAAAGTGCCGGTGTCCTGGCTGTAGGACGGTGCGGTGAAGTTGACCTTGCCGCGTTCCGGAACGGTGGTGCCGTCCGCCAGGACGATTTCGACGACAAAGTCGCTGCGTGGCGGGAAGATCAGGTGTCCGGCGGCGATTTCGTCACGGTATTTGAGGGTTTCGTTTTCCGAAAGGCTGAAGTTGACGTACATCGGGTCCATTTGCGACACGGAGGTCAACAGGCCCGATTCGCCCGGTGTGACGTAGCTGCCTTCCTGCTTTTTTGCGTCGCTGGACAAACCGTTGAGCGGCGAGGTGATGGTGGTATAGCTCAGGTTCAGCTGTGCGGTGCGCACCTGGCCTTCGGCGGCGAGCACCGCGGCCTTGGTTTCGCGCTCGGAGCCGACGGCATTGTCCAGGTCCATCTTGCTGACCGCGTTCTGCGCCGCCAGCGGACGGACGCGGGCGAGGGTGGCCTTGGCCACTTCCCAGCGCGCCTGTTGCTGGGCCATCTGGCCCTGGGCCGAGGCAAGGGCGGCCTCGAACGGCTTGCGGTCCATCTGGAACAGGACTTGTCCGGTTTTCACCAGATCGCCTTCGGTGTACTGGCGCTTGTCCAGGAAGCCGGCAACCCGGGCGCGGATTTCCACCTCCCGTGAGCTCTGGGTCTGGGCAACGAATTCGAAAGTGACCGGCGTATCGCGCGAGACGACCGTCATCACGGTCACCTCCGGTGGCTGGCGGGCCGGTGCAACCGGCTCTTTGCCGCACCCGGCCAGAAGAGACGAAAGCCCGATAAGGGCAACGACAGGCAGGCTCAAGCGCTGCCCGACAACGAATGATTTCACACCCATCCCCACGCTCCTGACTGTCTCCCCGAACAGAAGCGTAGACACAAAGCTTGCGCAGCGCTAACCGCGTTGAAAGCCGATGAAAATCAGCATATTCGACATTGATGTTGGCCGAACCGACGCCTTCGCGGGCAAGCCACGCTCCCACAGGTTTTTTGTGTCGTTCGCGGGTTGTGTGATCAGTGCAGGATCTTGTGGGAGCGGGCTTGCCCGCGAAGAGGCCAGCCCATGAAAACGCCCGCTGTCATGAAATGAAAAGCCATTGTCGTCTGATGAGAAGCGACCCAAGGGGCGGAGTCCTACAGTCCAATCAGCGCAATTCGACGCACCCGACAATAATGCTGACTGGGGAAACAACAAAATGGCCAAAGCCGTACGCTTTTACGAAACCGGTGGTCCCGAAGTACTTCGTTATGAAGATGTCGAAGTCGGCGAACCCGGTCCGGGCCAGGTTCGTCTTCGTCACGTAGCCGTTGGCCTGAACTATGCCGACACCTACTTTCGTAACGGTACCTACCCGATCCCGATGCCCAACGGCATGGGTGTCGAAGCGTCCGGCGTGGTCCAGGCCATCGGCGAGGGCGTGACCAACGTTCAAGTGGGCGACCGTGTCACCTACACCGGTTTCCTCAACACCCTGGGCGCCTACAGCACCGAGCGCCTGATCCCGGCCGCGCCGCTGATCAAGCTGCCGGAAACCATCAGCTTCGAGACCGCCGCGGCCATGACCATGCGCGGCCTGACGTCCTCGTACCTGATGCGCCGCATCTACGACTTCAAGGCCGGCGACAGCATCCTGCTGCACGCCGCGGCCGGCGGTGTCGGCCTGATCGTTTCGCAATGGGCCAAGCTGCTCGGCCTGAACGTCATCGGCACCGTTTCCAGCGATGCCAAGGGCGAAATCGCCAAGGCCCACGGTTGCGACCACTACATCAACTACAGCCACGAAGACGTCGCCCAGCGCGTACGCGAACTGACTGACGGCGTCGGCGTGAACGTGGTGTTCGACAGCGTCGGCAAGAACACCTTCATGGGTTCGCTGGACTCGCTCAAGCGCCGCGGCCTGCTGGTTTGCGTCGGCACCGCATCCGGCCCGATCCCGGCGTTCGACCCGGTGATGCTGGCGATGAAAGGCTCGCTGTACATGACCCGCCCGGCACTGGCCGACTACATCGCCGACCCTGCGGAAAAAGCCGCCCTGGCCGGCGAGCTGTTCGATCACGTCGGCAGCGGCCGGATCAAGATCGAGATCAACCAGCACTACGCCTTGCAGGACGCCGTCCAGGCCCACCGTGACCTGGAATCGCGCAAGACCACCGGCTCCTCGATTTTCGTCATTTAAGGGAGTTTGCCTGCCATGAAAGTCGAACAATTGACCTGCAACATCGGCGCGGAACTGATCGGCGTGAACCTCGCCGACGCGGTCCACGACGATGGTCTTTTCGCCGAGATTCGTGCCCAGTTGCTCAAGCATCGGGTGGTGTTCCTGCGCGATCAGGACATCAGCCGCGCCGACCACGTGGCCTTCGCCCGCCGCTTCGGCGAACTGGAAGACCATCCGGTGGCCGGCAGCGATCCGGATCACCCGGGCCTGGTGCGCATCTACAAGAACCCCGACCAGCCGATGGACCGCTACGAAAACGCCTGGCACACCGACGCCACCTGGCGCGAGGCGCCGCCCATGGGCTGCGTGCTGCGCTGCGTGGAATGCCCGCCGGTGGGCGGCGACACCATGTGGACCAACATGGTCCAGGCGTACGCGAACCTGCCGGAAGACGTGAAGCTGAAGATCGCCGACCTGCGCGCCCGTCACAGCATCGAAGCCAGCTTTGGCGCGGCCATGCCGATCGAGAAGCGTCTGGCACTCAAGGCGATGTACCCCGACGCCGAGCACCCGGTGGTGCGCACGCATCCGGAAACCGGTGAAAAAGTGCTGTTCGTCAACGCCTTCACCACCCATTTCAGCAACTACCACACCCCTGACCGGGTGCGTTTCGGCCAGGACGCCAACCCGGGCGCAAGCGACTTGCTGCGTTACCTGATCAGCCAGGCCTATATCCCGGAGTACCAGGTGCGCTGGCGCTGGAAACCCAACAGCATCGCCATCTGGGACAACCGCAGCACCCAGCATTACGCCGTCATGGACTACCCGCCGTGTCATCGCAAGATGGAGCGCGCCGGGATCATCGGTGACAAGACCTTCTGATCCGACCTTTCTGCATCCGCACTCGTAACCACGTCTGCCCGGCTCGACCCCGGGTGGACGGGACAATCATAAAAACTGGAGTACACCATGCAATTCTTCGACGATTCCCTGCACCCGGAAACCATGGAAAAAGTGGTCATCACCGTGGCCCCCTACGGCCCCGAGTGGATGCCGCAAGACTTCCCGGAAGACATCCCGCTGACCATGGACGAGCAGGTGCAGAAAGCCGTCGATTGCTACGAGGCGGGCGCCACCGTGCTGCACCTGCACGTGCGTGAACTGGACGGCAAGGGTTCCAAGCGCCTGTCCAAGTTCAACGAACTGATCGCCGGTGTGCGTGAAGCCGTGCCGGACATGATCATCCAGGTCGGCGGTTCGATCTCCTTCGCCCCGGAAAGCGAAGGCGAGGCGGCCAAGTGGCTGTCGGACGATACCCGCCACATGCTGGCGGAGCTCACGCCAAAACCGGATCAGGTGACTGTGGCGATCAACACCACCCAGATGAACATCATGGAGTTGCTGTATCCGGAGTACCTCAAGGGCACTTCCCTGGATAACCCGATGGTCCATGCCGCCTACAGTGAAATGACCGTACCGGCGGGACCTGCCTGGGTGGCCGAGCACCTCAAGCGCCTGATGGACAACAACATCCAGCCGCACTTCCAGTTGACCGGCATGCACGCGCTGGAAACCCTCGAACGCCTGGTTCGCCGTGGCGTGTACATGGGCCCGCTGAACCTGACCTGGATCGGCATCGGCGGCGGTTTCGACGGCCCGAATCCGTTCAACTTCTTCAACTTCATCCACCGCGCGCCGGACGGTTGCACCCTGACCAGCGAATCGCTGCTCAAGAACGTCATGCCGTTCAACACAATGTCCATGGCCATGGGGCTGCACCCGCGTGTGGGTAACGAGGACACTATCATTGATCACAAGGGCGACCGTTTCGGCTCCGTCGACCAGATCAAGCAGACCGTGCGCATCGCCCACGAACTGGGTCGCGAAATCGCCACCGGCAAAGAAGCCCGCGAGATCTATCGCATCGGTGTGAAGTACAACAGCATCGAGGAAACCCTGCTGGCCAACGGCATGGCCCCCAACCGCAAGGCTGGGCAGAAGGGCGTCCCGCAGCGCGGCTGATCGAAAGATTGGAAGCGAGAAGCCGTGACTTCTCGCCCCAATCGCCCAAACAAGCTCGATAACAACAATAAAACTAGGTTTCGAGGAGGCTGAATGGCCTTTCACCCAATCGCTGGTGGCGATGACGACGGTGCCGTCGCTGTTGCGCGTCCGTATGCCTGGATCGTCTTCGCTCTGACGTTCGGTCTGTTGATTTCCGATTACATGTCGCGTCAGGTGCTGAACGCGGTGTTCCCGCTGCTCAAGGGCGAATGGGCCCTGAGCGACGGCCAGCTGGGCCTGCTCAGCGGCATCGTCGCGCTGATGGTCGGGCTGCTGACGTTCCCGCTGTCGTTGCTGGCCGACCGTTTCGGCCGGGTCAAGAGCCTGGCGCTGATGGCCATGCTCTGGAGCGTGGCGACCCTGGGTTGCGCCCTGGCCCAGGACTACCAGCAGATGTTCATCGCCCGCTTCATGGTCGGCGTCGGCGAGGCCGCCTACGGCAGTGTCGGCATCGCCGTGGTGATTTCGGTGTTCCCCAAACACATGCGCGCAACCCTGGCCAGTGCGTTCATGGCCGGCGGCATGTTCGGTTCGGTACTGGGCATGGCCCTGGGCGGCGCGATTGCCGCCAAGCTGGGCTGGCGCTGGTCGTTTGCCGGGATGTCGCTGTTCGGCCTGGTGCTGGCGGCGCTGTACCCGATCATCGTCAAGGAAGCCAGGATCGCGCCCAAGCGCGTGGTGGACTCGGCGACTGCCGCGGTCAAGCGTCCTTTGCGCACCCTGTGGTCGAGCAAGTCGGTGATTGCCACCTATATCGGCAGCGGTCTGCAACTGTTCGTCGGCGGTACGGTGATCGTGTGGATGCCCAGCTACCTCAATCGCTATTACGAGATGACCACGGACAAGGCGGGCGGCGTCGCGGCAATCATCGTGCTGTGCAGCGGTGCGGGGATGATCCTGTGCGGCATCCTCAGCGACCGTCTGTGCCGCAACTCGCCGGAGCGCAAGGTGGCGCTGGCGATCGCCTATTGCCTGGGCAGCTGCCTGTTGTTGTCGGCCGCGTTCGCCTTGCCGGCGGGCCCTGTGCAACTGCTGCTGATCTGCCTGGGCATGCTGATTGCCGCCGGCACCACCGGGCCTGCCGGTGCGATGGTTGCCAACCTGACCCATTACTCGGTCCACGGCACGGCGTTCGCCACGCTGACCCTGGCCAACAACATGCTGGGCCTGGCGCCCGGACCGTTCCTGACCGGCAAGTTGTCCGACCTGATCGGTCTGCACGCGGCCTTCCAGCTGGTGCCGCTGGTCAGTCTCGCGGCCGCGGCGGTGTTCTTCTACGCCAAGTGTCATTACCACAAAGATATTGCCCGTCTTCAGGGTCAGAGCGTGTCTGATCCTGTTGGTGAAGCCGGGCTCGAGGTGAAGTTGTGAGTCGTCGTTTACGTATTGATGTGTTTTTCGATTTCATTTGTCCCTGGTGCCTGATCGGCAAGCGTCAACTGGAACATGCCCAGGTGCAGTTTCGCAGCCGTCACCCGGATGTGCAGATCACCACGATGTGGCATGGCGTGCAGTTGCTGCCGCAGATTCCGGTGCAGGGCGAACCCTTCGTCGAGTTCTATCGCAAGCGTCTGGGCAATGCAGATGCCGTGACCATGCGTCAGGCCCAGGTCCAGCAGGCTGCGGCGGCGGTGGGGTTGAAGATCGACCTTACTAACATTGCGACGATGCCTAACACGGCCGATGCCCATCGGTTGATGGAGCGGATCAGCACCCAGGGCAATGGCGTGCAGCGTGAGGTTTTGCTGGAGCGTCTTTTCGCTGCCTATTTCCAGAAGGGCGAAGACCTGGGCGACCGTGAAACCTTGCTCGACATCGCACGCGCCTGCGGTATCGATCCGCAGGTCGTGACCGACTGCCTGACGGGCGATGCCACGCCCTTCGACGGTTTCCCCGGCGGGACCAGTGGCGTGCCGAGCTTTCAGTTCGATTGCCGCCTGACCGTGGTGGGCGCGCAACCGGCCCAGGCGTTGCTCGGGGCAATGAACGAAGCGCTCAAGGAAGGCGAGCGCGAGCGGCAGACAGCATGACCCGGCGCATTCCCGTACCGGCGGGCAAATTCCCGCCGGCCGGTGGCCGGGCGCTGTTCGAATTCGATGACAAGAGCCTGGCGTTGTTCAACGTCGACGGTGAGCTGTACGTCATCGACGACAGCTGTCCGCATCAGGGCGCCTCGCTGTGTGGCGGGCGCCTTGAGGGCAGGGTGATCCAGTGCTGCGCCCATGGTCTGCGGTTCGACCTGCGCAGTGGCTACATGCTCAATTCCAACCTGGTGAAGGTCAACAACTACCCGGTCGAGATCATCGACGACCAGGCGTTTATCGTCATCGCTTCAGAGGAGTCCGCGCCATGAGCGCCATTGCCCTGACCCGTATCCACAGTCGCACGCGCGAACTGGCACCGGGGTTTATCGTCAGCCTGATCGTGGCCGCCGCCGCCTCGTTTCTGTCCGAGCACTACGGCGCGCCGGTCATGCTGTTTGCCTTGCTGCTGGGCATGGCCTTGAATTTTCTAGCCGATGACGGTGCGTGCAAGGCCGGCGTCGAATTCACCGCGCGCACGGTGCTGCGCATTGGCGTGGCGTTGCTGGGCATGCGCATCACCCTGGAACAGATGGCGGCGCTGGGCTGGAAGCCGATTGCGCTGGTGGTGATTCTGGTGGTGGTGACCATCGGCGTGTCGGTGATCGCGGCCAAGGCCCTGGGCTTCCAGCGCCTGTTCGGCATGCTCACCGGCGGCGCGACGGCCATCTGCGGCGCTTCCGCGGCCCTGGCGCTGGCGGCGGCACTGCCCAATCATCCGCAGAAAGAGCGCGCGACGTTGTTTACTGTGATCGGCGTCTCTGCGCTGTCGACGATGGCGATGATCGTCTACCCGATGATCGCCAACTGGCTGCACCTGTCGCCGCAACTGGCGGGGGTGTTCCTCGGCGCGACCATTCACGATGTGGCCCAGGTGGTGGGTGCGGGTTACAGCATGTCCACCGAGACCGGCGACACGGCCACGGTGGTCAAGCTGATGCGTGTTGCCATGTTGCTGCCGGTGATCGTCACCGCCGCCATGATTACCCGTATGCAGGGCGCTGACCCGACCGGCAAGCGGCCGCCGTTGCTGCCTTGGTTCGCCGTGGGCTTTCTGATATTGGCCTGCATCAACAGCACCGGTTGGGTGGTCCCGGCGGTTCAGAGTGCAGTGAATGAATTGTCGCGTTGGTGCCTGGTGATTTCCATCAGTGCTCTGGGGATGAAGACCCGGCTGAAAGAGCTGGCGTCGGTGGGGATCAAGCCGATTTTGTTGATGGTGGGGGAGACTGTGTTCTTGGTTGTTCTGGTGTTGCTGTTGCTGCATTGGGGGGCCTGACGATAGTGGCAGGGCTGCAGCACGTTGACTCCTGACGTGTTGCGGTCGACGGCCGGTGCCTGAAAACACCGGCTTTTCGCGGCGACTGTACCAGCAGTTGCCGTTTTTTTTTGCCTGGATATCGGACCCGTAGGAGTGAGGCTTGCCCGCGAAGGCGTCGGGTCGCCAACTACTTTATTCCTGATGTACACCGAACCACTGTGGGAGCGGGCTTGCTCGCGAAGACGGCCTCACAGACAACCCAATTCTTCCTGATGTACACCGAACCATTGTGGGAGCGAGCCTGCTCGCGAGCTTT
>NZ_JBSVXG010000071.1:0-28297 GCF_054070595.1 Pseudomonas sp. SDO55104_S430
CTGAGTGCGAGGTCTGCCTGAAGCACCGAGTTGCCTTATTTCACGACTGCTGCGCAGCCGAACGCAGGCTTCGCCAGCTGCTACATGGTCCTGCGGTGGATAGACGGATTAGTATTAGGGCGTGCCCTGTTCGATAAAACAAACATTTACAGCCGCCCCCTTTCCCCCCTAGTATCCAGACACCCACGGATGGCCGGTCTTCGGCCTCCGACGTTTTCGCTGCTGGATACATGAGCAATGCGCAACGCACAGTCAAAGCATCACGACTCGCTTCTGGCCACCTCGCTGTGGGCCGAGGACGGCATTGCCTCATGAACCGCATCGTCAACCTTCCCATGGCCCTGAGCCGTTCAAAACTGCGTCACTCCGCACGTCCGCCGGATAGCTCCCTGCTCGCCTGAGTCCGTTTGCCAACGGCTCGAGCTTCTACCTTTTCGCTATCGCTGCCAGCACGCACCCGACTTTTGTCCATCGTCGTGTCCTGGCCTGAATCCGTGCGCCCGCGGGGCGCCAACGTGAGTGACGTCTATGAAATTCGCTGCCCTTGAAGATGCAAAAAACTTTCTGACCAACAACCCGGATATCGAGATGTTCGAGCTGTTCATTCTCGATGCCAACGGTGTGCCGCGCGGCAAATTGCTGCACCGCGAAGAACTGCTGGCGGTGTATGAAAGCGGCCGTCCGCTGCCCAGCACCATCCTCGGTTTGACCGTGCAGGGCGACGACGTCGAGAACTCCGGGCTGGTCTGGGATGTGGGCGATATCGACTGCCGCGCCTACCCGCTCGAAGGCAGCCTGGTGCGCCTGCCGTGGCGGCAGATTCCGACGGCTGCGGTGCAGGTCAGCATGCATCCGGAGCAAGGCATGCCGGCGAGCATCGCCGATCCGCGTCACCTGCTGATCAAGGTCATCGATGGCCTGAAGGCAGAGGGTTACCACCCGGTGATGGCCTGCGAGCTGGAGTTCTATCTACTCGATGCCAAGCGCGATTCCAACGGTCGTCCGCAACCGGCGCTGGATGCCGACGGCGGCCGACCGCGACACACCCAGGTCTATGGTTTGCGCGAGCTGGAGCAGATCGAACCGTTCCTCGCCGACCTTTATGCGGCGTGCAAAATTCACGACATTCCCGCGCGCACGGCGATCTCCGAATATGCCCCCGGCCAGGTGGAAATCACCCTGGAACACGGCGATGCCCTGCAGGCGATGGATCAGGCGGTGCGTTACAAACGTCTGGTGAAAGCCGTAGCCCACAAGCACGGCATGCAGGCCACCTTCATGGCCAAACCCTTCGATCATCTGGCGGGCACCGGCATGCACATGCACGTCAGCATCGCCGACGCCGAGGGTCGCAACCTGTTTGCCTCGGAAGATCCGGCAGGCACCCCGCTGCTGCGCACGGCCATCGGCGGCATGCTCGCGTCGCTGCTCGACTCGCTGTTGCTGTTCTGCCCAAACGCCAACTCCTACCGGCGTTTCCAAGCCAACAGCTATGCGCCATTGGCGCCGACCTGGGGCGTCGACAACCGCACCGTCAGCCTGCGGGTGCCGGGTGGGCCGGCCAACAGTCGGCATATCGAACACCGAATTTGCGGCGCCGATGCCAACCCGTATCTGGCGGCCGCGGCGATCCTGGCGGGGATTCATCGGGGCATTCGTGAAGACCTGGATCCGGGTGAGCCGGTGCAAGGCAATGGGTATGCGCAGGCCAAGGAATTGCTGCCCACCGACTGGCTGACTTCGCTGACGGCGCTGGAGAATTCGGCGTGGGCGCGCGATGCGTTGGGGCAGGAGTTTCTGGGGGTGTATCTGGCGGTGAAGCGTGCGGAGTATCGGCAGTTCATGGCGGAGGTGGGTGAGCAGGATTGGCGGTGGTATCTGACTGAGGCCTAACCCCTCTCAGCCACCACAAAACCCTGTGGTAATTACCCCTGTGGGAGCGAGCCTGCTCGCGATAGCGGTGTGTCATTCAGCAGAAATTCCGGCTGATAGATCGCATCGCGAGCAGGCTCGCTCCCACAAGGTTCCTCCACAGATTCCGCTTTCGATTTCCTGTCTGGATACCGTCATGACTCAACGCACCAACTCCTACTACACCGCCACCCTCAACCAGGACACCGACTACCCCACCCTGCAAGGCCAGCACCGGGTCGACGTGGTGATCATCGGCGGCGGTTTCACCGGCGTTGCCACCGCTGTGGAACTTGCGGAAAAAGGCCTGAAGGTCGCCATCGTCGAAAGCCACAAGATCGGCTGGGGCGCCACTGGGCGCAACGGTGGCCAGGTCACCGGCAGCCTGTCGGGCGATGAAGCGATGCGCAAACAGATGCGCCGAACCCTCGGCGAAGAGGTCGACGATTTCATCTGGCATCTGCGCTGGCGCGGGCACCAGATCATCAAGCAGCGGGTGGAAAAATACGGCATCGCCTGCGACCTCAAGCACGGGCATCTGCACGCTGCCTACAAGCCGAGCCACATGGACGGTTTGCGCAAGGATTACGACGAGGCGGTGCATCGTGGCATGGGAGATGAGGTCAGCCTGCTCGACCGCAGTCAGGTGCGCGACCTGCTGCAAAGCGATCTCTATCACGGCGCGATCAAGAACATGCGCAACATGCACCTGCATCCCTTGAACCTGTGCATCGGCGAAGCGCGGGCGGCGGAAAGTCTCGGGGCGCTGATCTTTGAAAACAGTGAAGTGCTGGAGATCATCCACGGGCCGACGCCGGGGGTGCGCACCGCTCACGGTCGCATCGTTGCCAACCAAGTGCTGCTGGCCGGCGATGTCTATCACAAGCTCGAACCCGGACAGCTCAAGGGCAAGATATTCCCGGCCATGGGCGGCATCGTCACCACTGCGCAGCTGGGGGATCTGGCCAAAGAGATCAACCCGGAAGATCTGGCGGTGTATGACTGCCGTTTCGTGCTCGACTACTACCGCCTGACCGCCGACGGTCGCCTGTTGTTCGGTGGTGGCGCCAACTACAGCGGCAAGGATTCACGGGACATCGCCGCCGAACTGCGACCGTGCATCGAGCGCACTTTCCCGGCGCTCAAGGGCGTGGCGATCGACTACCAGTGGAGTTGCGCGATGGGCATCGTCATCAACCGCATCCCGCAGCTGGGCAAGCTGTCGGATAACGTCTGGTATTGCCAGGGCTACTCCGGACACGGCATCGCCACCACCCACATCATGGGCGAAATCATGGGCCGGGCAATCACCGGGCAGTTGCAGCAGTTCGACACCTTCGCCGCCTGCCAGCACATTCGTGTGCCGATGGGGGATTTGTTGGGTAATCCGATGCTGGCGGCGGGGATGTGGTACTACCAGATGCTCGAGCGCTTGCGCTGAAACCTGCTTTTGTAGGAGCGAGGCTTGCCCGCGAAGGCGTCATCCCGGTCGACATCGATGCAATATGTACCGGCCTCTTCGCGGGCAAGCCTCGCTCCTACAAAGACGCTATCGGGTTTCAACACTGGTAGAAATCCCGATACCACTCAACGAACCGCCCCACTCCCGCCTCGACACTCACCTGCGGTCTGAAGTCGATCCGCTCCTGCAGCGCCCGGGTGTCTGCCCAGGTCTTGAGCACATCACCCGCCTGCATCGGCAGATAATTGCGCTGCGCCTTCACCCCCAGCGCCTTCTCCAGACACTCGACAAAATCCATAAGCGCCACAGGCTCCCCTCGGCCTATGTTGAACAATCGGTTGCAACATTCCTCGGGCGGACGCGTGCGCAAGCGCGCAATGCTTTCAACGATGTCGTCGATGTAAGTGAAGTCCCGCGCCAGCTCGCCCTGGTTGTAGATGTCGATGGGCTGGCCCTTGAGCATCGCGTCGGTGAATTTGAACAGCGCCATGTCCGGCCGGCCCCAGGGTCCGTACACGGTGAAGAAGCGCAGGCCGCTGGCTTTGATGCCGTACAGATGGCAGTAGCTGTGGGCCAAGAGTTCGTTGGCGCGCTTGGTGGCGGCGTACAGGGAAACCGGTTGTTCGACGGGGTCTTCGACGCTGAACGGCAGTTTGCTGTTGGCGCCGTACACCGAACTGCTCGAGGCATAGATCAGATGCTCGGGCCGATGGTGCCGACAGGCTTCGAGCACATTGAGGAAACCCACCAGATTCGACTGCCCGTACACGTCGGGACTGTCCAGCGAATAGCGCACACCGGCCTGGGCTGCCAGATGTACCACTTCGCTGAAGCGCTGCCCGGCGAACAGCGCCATCAGCGCCGGTTTTTCGACGATGTCCATCTGCTCGAAGCGAAAACCCGGTATCGACGCCAGCTCTTCGAGTCGGGCGCGCTTGAGCGCCGGATCGTAGTACTCGTTGAGATTGTCGATGCCGACCACTTGATGGCCGTCCTCGCACAAACGTTTCGCCGTATGAAAACCGATGAAGCCGGCAGCGCCGGTGACCAGAACAGTCACGAGCCCGCCCCCGCCGCTTTAACGACAACGGTGATCCGGATAGGTTGCGCGGTGGTCTTCATAATTTGCTCCGTCGGTCAGCCAAATACCCTGGATGAGGGGTGTGGCGTTAACTTATAGACCCGTGTTTGCAACAGGGCCAGATCCATTTATCCTTTAAGTTAATGACATTGCATGTTAATTACATCGGGATGAATATACAGTGACGGCATATTGACGTCATCTGCCCACTAGTAATAAGGGCGCGACTTCAGATCGCTTGAAAAGTTTAATTTAATCGATGAAAAAAATTTCATCCTTCAAAACAAACGCTTGCTGAACAGCAAAAAAACTTCTGGATAAAAGGTATTCATTTTGACAGGCAATGTTTGACAGGTCTCTCTGTCTGGCACATAACTGTGACCGGCCTGGCAAAAACAGGCTCACATCGGAGCACTACTCGGCGTTCGCCGATCCAAGGGAAACACTAATGTAGCTATCGACTTTAAGGGTCCGGATACACGGACCGTGCGGTAGCTTTGACCTGGACAAATACGTCGATGAACACTCAAGTTCATTTGCCTGGAAACTGGGCGTATCACTCCTGCAAAACGATCGGCATGTACTTATCTGTCTTGCGACAATAAGCATCCCGATCAAGACCCGAGCGTAAAGTGCTTCATTATTGATACACACTTTCGCCTATAAAAATAATCACGCCGGGTTCTCTGCCTCCACCACTGCCTAGCAAGCCTGAATGCGTCTGTCCGCCCAGAACGGGTAACGGCGCTCAACTTTCGCTAAGTACGGAGTTTGCAAGCATGCTGATTAATAGCACGCTGACTAACAGCACCGATGGCTCTAGTTGGTACCTGCTCCAGTGCAAACCGCGTCAGGACGACCGGGCACAAATCAACCTGTTGCGACAGAACTACGATAGTTTCCGACCGCAACTCACCATCGACCGCCTGGTTCGCGGCAAACCGCAAAAGGTCTGCGAATCGCTGTTTCCAGGCTACTTGTTCATCCGCTTGAGCCAGGATGACAACTGGGCCCCCATACGCTCGACCCGCGGAGTCAGCCGATTCGTCGAGTTCAATCGGGGCCCTGCCGTAGTCGCCAATGATGTGATCGAGCATCTGCGAATGCGCTGCCTGGCAACCGAATCGTGCGATACCACCGAACTTCAACCCGGCCAGACACTGCAAATAACTCGGGGGCCCCTGTCGCCTCTGGAAGGTGTCTTTTTATCGATGATGGGAGACGAGCGAGTCATGTTGTTACTTCAGTTCCTGAATCGGCAACAGTGCATCACTGTTCCCCTCAGCGATCTGGAACCACAAAATAACAATAAAAATGCCAGCACGCTAAGCGTTTACCCATAGATCATCGAAGGCATCAAAACCCATTCTTATATCCATATAACCAGTCCCCCTTGGAGCGACGGTTATCGCGCCCTGGCACCCTTTTTTCGGGAGCAATGACATGGTCATAAAGCCCTTTAATCACTTCACGCTTATTATGGCCACGCTATACCCGGGATATGCCTGGTGCCTCGATCCTCAGAACATAGACATCTATGGCTTCAACTTCACGCCGATACTGTTCATCTCGGAAAGTTACGACGATAACTTCCGCGAGCTTGAGCACAATGTGCAGTCGTCCATGGTCACGCGCATCATGCCCACCTTCGAGCTCAAGGCCGAAGATCGCAATAGCGCCACCCGCCTGATCTGGCAACCGAGCCGCAACATCTACCATGACGAACCGGACGCCTCCTACACCGCCCAGCGCGTTCAACTGGCGAGCATCATGGAGTTCACCGACCGCCATCGGCTGAAACTCGAAGGGGAATGGCGCAAGTACGAGCGCACTACCGACACTGCGGTGGATGGCGTCAACGACAAGATCCAGAACAGTCAGGTCAACGGGCTCTACACCTACGGCGCGCGCAGTGCCGACAACCAGCTGGAGTTCGGCGCCAACTACGCACAGCTGCGCTACGACAATTCCGGGGGGATCAATGACGACAAGGAACGCAACACCACCGCACTGACCAGCACCTGGTACCACCGCATCGGCAGCAACACCCGCGGTCTGCTGGAGTACGACCACAAGATCTTCGACTACGTGCAATCGGGTAACCCGCGCAGCAGCAAGTCCGATGCACTGCTGGGCGGTGCCGAGTGGGACTTCACCGCCCGCACCAAGGGCAAGGTCCGGGTCGGTTACGAACGCAAGAACTTCGATGACAGTGAATCGAAGGACCTGAACAACCCGACCTGGCAAGTCGACCTGCAATGGAAACCCCGCACCTATTCGACTTTCACCTTCCTGGCCCGTCAGGCCATGGCCGAAGGTGACGATGGCTCGGATGCCGTCAAGGCCACCTTCACTCAGCTCGGCTGGCGCCATGGCTGGACCGAGCGCATCACCTCCGTCGCCGAAATCGGTGCAGGACGCAACGTCTACGAGGGTCAGGACCGCACCGACGATCTGCGCGAATACCACCTGGGCGTGATCTACGAGATGCGCCGCTGGATGGACATCGAAGTGGGTTATCGCTACCGCGATAACGACTCCGATGCCGACGACGAAAGCTACAAACGCAACGTGTTCCAGATCAGTTTCAACATCAGTCTCTGAGGAGATTTCCGATCATGAATATGCGCATACCCGGCCTCTTGCTCATGCTGTGCCTGCTCCCTGTTGCCCATGCGGGCGATCCTGGCACCCAGTACAAACTGGCGGCCGGTGACGTGTTGCGCATCACCGTGTTCGGCGAACCGGAGCTGAGTCTCAAACGAATCCGCCTCAACGACGCCGGCACCTTCTCCTACCCCTTCCTGGGGGAAATTTCCGCCAAGGGCCTGACGCCCAATCAGGTCGAAAAGATCATCGTCGACGGGCTCAAGCAGGGTTACCTGGTGGATCCCAAAGTCAGCCTGAGCCAGATCGAGTACCGCGCCTTCTACATCAATGGCGAAGTACAGAAACCCGGCAGTTATCCCTTCGTGCCGGGTCTGACCTTGGACAAGGCGATCGCCCTCGGTGGCGGCCTGACCGAACGCGCCTCGATCAAGCGAGTGACGATCGTGCGCGGCGACGGCGGCCAGACCCTGACTGACGACATCACACGCAGCACCGTGATTTCTCCCGGTGACACCATTTCCATTGCACAAGGCTTTTTCTAATCATGGACAACAGCCCCAGCACCTACTTCGAACGTCCGCTTCAGGCGCTTGCCCCCGCGCAGCACCACCACCTTGAAGAAAAGGACACCATTGATCTGCTCAAACTGTGGAGAGTGATCTGGCGTGCCAAATGGAACATCGGCTGGCTCGTGCTGCTATGCAGTGCGCTGGCAGTTGCGGTGGTGTCGAGCATCACCCCGCAGTACGTCGGCAGCACCACTCTGCTGATCAAGGACACCACCCCGCCGCCGCTGAATTTCCAGCAGACGGTCGACAAGGGCGGGCCAACGCCCGACTACCTGCAGACCCAGCTGGCGCTCCTGCAATCGCGGGACCTGGCGGAGCGCGCGGTGCGAACGCTCAAGTTGACCACCAACCCGCTGACGGATCCGCGACAGCAATCGCAATCCTGGTTCAAGCCGCGCCAGTGGCTGGCGGATCTCAACGCAGGCCAGTGGTTGCCGGGGCTGGGGTTCCTGACGCCGGTGCCGGCCAATCCCAGCGAAGCGGACGTATTCAATCTGGTCACCCAGGACTTCATGCGCCGCACCAGCGTCAAATTCGTCGGCAAGAGTCAGTTGATCGAAATCGAAGTGGAATTGCCTGACCCGCAACTGGCAGCAGCCGCCGCCAATGCCCTGGCCCAGGGCTTTCTCGACAGTCAGTTCGATACCAGCCAGAAATCCGCGCAGACCACCACGAGCTGGATGAACACGCGTCTGGTGGAGTTGCGCGACAACCTGCGCAAGGCCGAGGACAAGCTTCAGGCTTACCGTGAAGAACAGGGTCTGGTGGATGTCGACGGGGTCTCGACCATCAGTGCCAACGAACTGCAAATGACCGGCAACCGCATGATCGACGCCCGCCGCGACCGCGCCGAAGCCGAAAGCCAGTACCGTCAGGTCCAGGGCCTGAGCAATGGCGACCTGAGCCGGCTCTCCAGTGTGCCCGCCGTGCTGAGCAATCCACTGGTGCAACAGTTCCAGGCGGAACTGGCCAAGGCGCAAGCCAAGGTCGAGGAACTGTCGGGGCGTTATGGTCCCAAGCACCCTTCCCTGATTTCCGCCCGTTCGGAGTTGCGCACCGCCACCGAGAGCCTGCGCATCCAGGTCCGGCAAGTGATCGCCGGCATCGAGCATCAATACCAGCTGGCGGTGGCGAGCGAAGACGCCCTGCGTAAATCCTTCAACACCAACAAGTCGCAGATCCAGGACATTTCGCGCAAGGAATTTCAGCTGCGCGAATATCAACGGGAAGTCGACACCAGCCGCGCACTGTATGAAACCGTCATCACCCGGCTCAAGGAAACGGCGGCCACCTCGGACATGGACTCGACCAAGGCACGGATCGTCGACCCCGCCATCGCACCGACCGAAGCCAGCAAGCCGCGCAAAACCCTGATCGTGGCGATTGTCGCCCTGCTCGCCGCGGTGATTGGCGTGGCCCTGGCCTTCCTGTTCGACGCCCTGAACAACACGTTCAAGACCGACGACACCATCGAAAGCACCCTCAACATTCCGCTGCTCAGCGTGGTGCCGCTGGTGGCGAAGAAGAGCCGGCGGCAACTGGCGCGGCTGTTCGACGACAACGACAACCCGCGTTTCTCCGAAACCATCCGCAACCTGCGCACCTGGCTGATGCTGCAGGAAAGCGAAACGCCTTCGCAGGTGGTGCTGGTGACCTCCACTGTCCCCGAGGAAGGCAAGAGCACCATCGCCAACAACCTCGCCAGCTCGCTCACCTCGCTCGAACGGGTGCTGCTGATCGATGCCGACATGCGTCAGCCTACCCTCTCGCTGAACTTCGACTTCCCGCCGGAAAGTCCCGGCTTGGCCAACGTGATCGCCGGTACGGCGCGCCTGGAAGACTGCATTCGCTCCGTGGGCAATCTGGACATGCTGACCGCCGGGCATTTCGCCTCGCCTTCAGATGATCTGTTCAGCTCACCGCGCCTGAGATCGCCGCTGGCTCAGAGCGATCCGCTGCGCCAGCCGCCACCTCAGGACCTGCTCAGCTCGCCGCGCCTGGCGCGCATGCTCGAGGTACTCAAGACCCGCTACCGGCACATCATCATCGATTCGCCACCGGCGGAAATGGTCAGCGACGCGCTGCTGCTGGCCCAGCATTCGGACGCGGTGATCTACGTGGTCAAGGCCGACAGCACGCCGGTGAGCCAGGTACAAAAGCACCTGGCGATGCTTCAGCAAAGCCACGCACCGGTGTTCGGCGTGGTGCTCAACCAGGTCGACCTGCGCAAGGCGCGCAAGTACGGCTACAGCTCGCAGACGTTTAACGATTACGACTTTGCTGCGCGCTGAATCGGGGTCACCCAAGTCAGTTAAGGCAATGGGGACATTGTGGTGAGGGGATTTATCCCCGTTGGGCTGCGAAGCGGCCCCAAAACCTGCCACTGCGGTGTTTCAGAAAAACCGCATAGACAGGATTTACGACTGCTGCGCAGCCGAACGGGGATAAATCCCCTCACCACAGGTAAGTGCCCAACCGCAACACCCGCATGACCTCACTCAACCCGATCCCCGCCGCCAGCGTCGCTGCCGGCGCACGCCCCACTGTTCAGAGATTGAGCCATGACTCCACAAATCACCCATCAAATGGCGAACCGCCGAGGGCTCACCTTCTGGGGGCAGTGGCTGTGCGCGATGGTGCTGGTCAACCTGCTGCTGATGCTGCTGGTGTATTGGCGGGTCGGCAGCCTGACCAGCGAATACCGCGTGCTGATGACCCTGACCGTGCTGGGGTCGATGCCGATCTACAGCGCGATGCAGGTCTATCACAAACGCCATGGCCTGCTGAACGGCCTGGGACGCTTGCTCGCCGGCTGGCTGATTCTGCTGGCGGTGCTGATGGCCATCGCCTTCATCACCCAGACCAGCGTGCGGTTCTCGCGGCAGGTGATCATTGTCTGGGCGATCATGGGGTTCGTGGTGCAGGCCTTGAGTTTCGTGCCGCTGCACTGCTTGGCGCGATTGCATGCACGAAAGCTGTGCGACCAGCGTCGGTCGATCATCATCGGTACCTGCCCCACCGCCGACGAGTTGGCCAGAAAACTGACCAAGCCGGAACATGCGCGGGTACTGGGTTTTATCGCCACTGAAGACCTGCAAGGCCCGGCGCCCAGCGTCCTGCCGCTGCTCGGCCGGGTCGCCGAGATCCGCGAGATCATTTCCAACATGGACGTGCGCCGGGTCTACATCGTCCTGCCGATGGCCCAGGCCGACCTCATCGAAGCCCTCTACATCGACCTGCTGGACATGAACGTCGACGTGGTGTGGATCCCGGACCTGGGCAGCATGGTGCTGCTCAACCAGTCGATCTCCGAAATCGAGCGCATGCCGGCGATCTACCTCAACGAAAGCCTGATCAGCTCGCACCCCGGCAGCCTGCTCTGCAAGGACCTGCTCGAACGCAGCCTGGCTGCCATGGCGCTGCTGATTCTGAGCCCACTGCTGATCGGCGTGGCGATTGCGGTCAAGGTCACCTCCAAAGGCCCGGTGTTGTTCAAGCAGAACCGCCACGGCCACGACGGCGAAATCATCCAGGTGTGGAAATTCCGTTCGATGCGCGTGCACGACGATCGAGAGGTGCGCCAGGCCACCCGCGACGATGACCGGGTGACTCCGCTGGGGCGCTTCCTGCGCCGCTCCTCCATCGACGAACTGCCGCAACTGTTCAACGTGCTGTTCGGCCAGATGGCCCTGGTCGGCCCGCGCCCCCATGCCGTCACCCACAACCTCTATTACACCGGCAAGGTCCGCGCCTACATGGCCCGGCACCGGCTCAAGCCCGGCATCACCGGCCTTGCACAGATCACCGGGCATCGGGGCGAAACCGAGACCGTGGAAAAAATGCAGATGCGCGTCGCCCAGGACCTCAACTACATCAACCAATGGTCGCTGTGGCTGGACATCAAGATCATGGTCAAGACGCCCTTCACCCTGTTTTCCAAAGACATCTACTGACGTAGATCAAGACCACTTTGCCCGGGGGTTTTCCAATGAATGTAAGCGTATTCGGTATTGGCTATGTCGGCTTGGTCCAGGGGGCGGCGCTGGCGGAAGCCGGCCACAACGTGCTGTGCGTGGATGTCGACGCCGGCAAGGTGCAGGCCCTCAAGGACGGCACACTGCCGCTGTATGAGCCGGGCCTGAGAAGCCTGGTACGGGAGAACTACCAGAGCGGACGTCTGCAATTCGACACCGACCTTGAAGCGGCCGTACACCATGCCCAGTTGCAGTTGATCGCGGTCGGCACGCCGCCGGACGAGGACGGCTCGGCCGACCTGCAATACGTGCTGAGCGTGGCGGACACCATCGCCCGGCACATGCGGGGCCACCAGATCATCGTCGACAAATCCACCGTGCCGGTCGGTACCGCCGACCGGGTGCGCGCGCACGTCAGCCAGGTGCTGGCCGATACCGGGCGCACGGATCTGACCTTCGATGTGGTCTCCAATCCGGAATTTCTCAAGGAAGGCTGCGCGGTCGACGACTGCCTGCGCCCGGACCGCATCATCATCGGCACCGACAGCCCCGAGGCCGAGGCCGTGATGCGCGAGCTGTACGAGCCGTTCAATCGTAACCGGGAAAAAATTGTGGTCATGGATGCGCGCAGCGCCGAACTGACCAAGTACGCCGCCAACTGCATGCTGGCGACCAAGATCAGTTTCATGAACGAGATGGCCAACCTTGCGGAAAAACTCGGTGCCGACATCGAGATGGTACGCCACGGCATCGGCTCCGATCCGCGCATCGGCTACCAGTTCATCTACCCGGGGCTGGGCTATGGCGGCTCGTGCTTTCCCAAGGATGTGCAGGCGCTGATCCGCATCGCCAACGGCGTCGACTATGACGCCCGGGTACTCAAGGCGGTCGAGGCACGCAACAACGAACAGAAAACCACGCTGTTCAGCAAGATCTTCGACCACTTCAACGGCGCACTGCGGGGCAAGACCTTCGCCCTTTGGGGCCTGAGCTTCAAGCCCAATACCGACGACATGCGCGAAGCCCCCAGCCGGGTGCTGATGGAAGCCCTGTGGAAGGCCGGCGCGAGCGTTCAGGCGTTTGATCCCAAGGCCATGGAAGAAGCCCAGCGCATCTACGGTTCGCGCGATGACCTGTTGCTGACCGGCACCAAGGAAGCGGCGCTGAAAAACGCCGACGCGCTGATCATCGCCACCGAATGGCAGTCGTTCCGCGCGCCGGATTTCGACCTGCTGGGCGAACGCCTGGCGCAGCCGGTGATTTTCGACGGGCGCAACCTGTATGACCCCCAGCGCCTGAAACATCGTGGCTTCACCTACTACTCCGTGGGCCGACAGACACTTTGATGAAGGAATCCGGCAATGATCAGGCTCAAACTCGTCGAGCAGTTCACCCCCGATCTGCTTAAAAGCAACAAGGCTTTTTCCTTCATCAACTTCGCGTCCATCGGCAGTCTGCTGGATCGCGCTGACGACAGCCGTATCAACTATTTCTGCGATGGCATGCTGCTCTCGACCTTCATGTCGCGCATGACTGGCCACAGCGTGGAACGGGTCAGTTTCGACTTCACCTCCATCGCCGATCCCGTGCTGCGCAGCGCCGAACAGAAAGGCCTGCGGGTGTTCTTCGTCGGCGCGCGGCAGGTGGAACTGGACCTGTTCCTGCACAAGATCCGAGGCCGCTATCCGCACCTGAGAATCGCCGGCAGTCACAACGGTTACTTCGATGCGACCCAGGCGCTGGAGATTCAGGCCGACATTCGCGACAACGCCACGGACATCCTGATCACAGGGCTCGGCGCCGGCTTGCAGGAACAGTTCGTCGAGCAGGCCCTGAGCCTGGGCTACACCGGCGTCGCCTTCACCTGCGGCGGCTTCATCCGCCAGGAAGCCACCGCCACCCTCAACTACTACCCCGAGATCATCAACCGCCTGCACCTGCGCGCGTTCTATCGCATGTACCGCGAGCCGCACACGATCCGGCGCTACCTGTTCAACTACCCGAGCAACTTTTTCCGGCTGTGGGCGCTGATCGCCCGGCGCAGAGTGGCCGTCGACCTGCTGCGCCCCGAAGGCCGGGAAGCGACCATGAAAATCCTGTTCATCCTCAAGGACTTCACCCCCGGCGGTGGCGTCGAAGGCGTGCAGCAGCGGCTGGCCGGGCAATTTCTGCGTGAAGGTCGGCAGGTCGGCTTCTTTGTCATAAACGGTGATACGCCGGAGCAGGAAGGCGCGACGTTTTTCCGTGGCGCGGGTGAAGGCCTCACAGGGCTGTTCAAGTCCATCCTCATGCTGCGCCGGACCATTCGCAGCGAAGGCGTGACCCACCTGATCGCCGCCAAGGAGCAGGCCAATATCTGCACCTGGTTTGCGACGCTGAACACTTCCTGCCGGGTGATCTACGCGCGTCACGCCGCCCTCGATTGCGCGGAACAGAAAACCGGGCCCACCAGCCTGCGTCTGCTCTATGCCTTGTACCTGTGCGGCAGCGGCAAGGTGGTCGCTGTCTCCAATGGTCTGCGCCAAGGTCTGGCGGAGCTGATGCCCTGGGGTCGTCAGCGCATCAGCTACTGCCCCAACGCCGTGGTCACCGAATCCATGCTCAGTGCCGCGCAGGCCCCCTTGCCCGAAGGCATACCCGCCAGCTACTGGCTGGGCGTGGGCCGGTTGGTGCAGCCCAAGGGCTTTCATCTGCTGCTCGATGCCTACGCGATGGCGTTGACCGGCACGCAGCCGTTGCCGGATCTGGTGATTGCCGGGGACGGCCCGGAGCGTCAGGCGCTGATCGAACAGGCGCACCGCCTGGGCATTGCCGAACGCGTGTACTTCACCGGTTTCCTGAGCAATCCCTACCCGCTGATCCGCCATGCACGGCTGCTGATCCTCAGCTCCTTCCACGAAGGCTTGCCCACGGTATTGATCGAAGCCCTGGCCCTGGGAACGCCGACCCTGGCCTGCGATTGCGGCCCCGGCCCTCGGGAGTTGCTCGACCATGGCCGGCTCGGGCGCCTGGTGAAGGTCAATGACGTGCCCGCACTCGCCGAAGGCCTGCTGCAAAGCCTGAGCGCCGACCCTGCCGCCCTGCCCACCGGCCGCGTCGCCGAGGAAGCGGTCAAACAGTACGGCAGTCGTCAGGCCGCCGCAGCCTACTACCAGGTATGGAACCAATGAAGAAGCTGCTGATCATCCTGCACGACCTCAGCGCCGGCGGTGCCGAGAAGATGATGGCGCGTCTGGCCGGTGCCCTGGTCGATGCCGGCAACGACGTGACGCTGTTGATGCTCACCGGTGGCGGCGTGAATGCCCGGGGCCTGGACCCGCGCGTCAAGCAGGTCGAGTTGAACAGCGGCCGCAGTGCCAATGCCGTACCTGCCCTGGCGCGCTTTCTTCGACAAAACCGCTTCGATGCGCAACTGGCAGCCCTCACCCACGTCAACGTGATCGCGATTGCCGCCGCCGCGCTGTCCGGCACTTTGTCGCGGCTGCACGTCAGCGAGCGCAACGCCTTCTCCCACGACAAGCACGTCAACCCGTCGCTGCGGGTGCGCCTGGCCTACGAGGTGGCGCCGCTGCTGTACCGGCTGATCCCCAACCCGGTGATCTGCGTGTCGCGAGGGGTGGCCGAGGATCTGGTGGACACCACCATCGCCCGCGATCGGGACGTCACCGTTGCCGACAACCCGGTGCTGGACGATGACTTTCACCACCGCCCGCCCGCCGCTGCGGAGCATCCCTGGTTGCTGGACAAGACCACGCCGGTGGTGGTTGCCGTCGGGCGTCTGGCTGGGCAGAAAGGCTTTGACACCCTGATCGAGGCCTTTGCCCGGCTGCCAAACCGTTCGACACGCCTGATCATCTTCGGTGAAGGCTCGCTCAGGGCGCAGTTGCTCGAACAGGCCCGGGCACTGGCCGTCGAAAACCGGATCGACCTGCCGGGCTACACCGCCGACCCCATGGCCCAGGTCGCGGCGGCGGACTGCTTCGTGCTGTCGTCGCGCTTCGAAGGCAGCCCCAACGCGCTGGTCGAAGCCCTGGCCACGGGCACGCCGGTGGTTGCGACCCGTTGCCCCCACGGCCCGCAGGACATTCTTCAGGATGGCCTCGTCGCGCCGCTGGTGCCGGTAGATGACCCGGCGGCGCTGGCCCTGGCCATCAGTGATCAACTTGGTGCGCCAGTCGACACCCGGCGCCAGATCCGCATCGACGCCGCCGCCCGCTTCATGAATGGCCGGGCGGTGCAGACCTACCTCAGCGCCTTGCTCGGGAGTCCGTCGCCATGAACTCGTTGCCCGTGCGCTACACCACCTTGCGCGATCTGTTCGCGCTGTTCGGCGTGCTGTTTTACATGCAGGTGATCGCCTTCTTCACCAGCCTGGGCAGTGCGTCGAGCCTGGACGATGCCCAGCGCGACTTGGAAGGTAACCTGGTCAATCAGGTCTGCGGTCTGATCACCCTGCTGGTGCCGCTGTTTTTCTTCATCCGCCACAAGGTGTTCCTCAGCAAATGCTTTTACCGGCAGAACGCGTTTTTCCTGCTGTTCTTGTTGTGCATCGCCGCATCGATCAGTTGGTCCCACGACCCGATGCTCAGCCTCAAGCGCTTTGTCGCGTTGATGAGCGTGGTGTTTTTCGGCGGCTACATCGCCTACAACTACAGCATCGAAAAGATCAGTTTCGTGCTCGGCTGCACCATCGGCGCGGCGGCGTTCATCGGGCTGATTTGCGCGCTGATCCTGCCGGACATCGCCTTCATTTCCGGCGGCATTCGCGACGGTGCGTTCAAGGGGATCTTTCCGGAGAAAAACGCCGGGGCGCGGATCAACGCCATCGCCATCGTGTTGCTGCTGCCAATGATCCGCCGGCGCAATCCGTGGGCGATGTTCAGCGCCCTTTGTTCGCTGGTGGCCATCGGGCTCGCGCAGTCCGCCACGGGCCTTGCGCTGATTTGCGCGGGTGCTGCGAGCTACTGGTATTTCCTGACCATGATCCGTCTGCGCATCAACCGTTCGCTGCTGGCGTTTTTTGCTGCGACGGTGCTGTACGGGCTGATCTGCGCGTTTCTCTACGGCAACTACACGATGCTGCTGGAGATGCTCGGGCGTGACCCGACGCTTACCGACCGCATGCAGATCTGGGAGCTGCTGGCGCCCTTCATCGATGCCCAGGCGCTCAGGGGCTATGGCTTCGGTGCCTTCTGGTCAAGCCCCGATGCCGATGCGTTCATCTCGCGCTGGGGCTACATCGGCAATGCCCACAGCGGCTACATGGAAACCCTGCTCAACGGCGGCATGCTGCAGTTGATCGCGCTGGGGCTGATGCTGGCCGAAGCGCTGGTCAAGCAGTACCGCGCGGTGACCGCAGACCAGTCGGCGCAGTACCGGGCCAGCGCGCTGGTGATCATCGGCTTGTTCATCGTCACCAACTACGTGGCCTACGTGATTCCGAACTACCGCTCCGCCGAATTCCTGGTGTTTTGCATCCTGGCCCTGTCCTTCCGCCATCACCACGCGCGTGTCGGCGTTGCCAGTCGGCGGGTTGAGGCCCGTGCAGCGCAACAGAACGTGTTCAACGGCGCGACCGCCCGGGTCGTGCCCAAGGAGAAAAGCCCATGTTGAGTAGCAAGCCTGCGGCTCCCGCTTCGGTGTGCGTGGTCATTCCGATGTACAACGCCGCCCGCACCATCGAAAAGACCCTGGCGTCCCTGACCCAACAGACTCGCCAGCCCGATCGGGTGATCGTGGTCGATGACGGCTCAAGCGACGACTGCGCGCAACGGGTCCGGGACTTTGCCGCGCCTTTCCCGCTGACCCTGTTGCAGCAGGCCAATCAGGGCCCCGGCTGCGCGCGCAACAAGGGCGTGTTTGCCGCCCGGGAAACCTTCATCGCCTTCCTCGATGCCGATGACGAGTGGCATCCGCAGAAGCTTGAAAAGCAGTTGGCGCTCTACGATCGACTGACCGCCGAGGGGCGTTCCGTGGGGCTGATCGACTGCTATCAAAAGAGCGTGTTCAGCGACGGCCACGAGCAGCTGGAAGAACGTCGCAAAAGCGGCAATCACTTCGCCGACTTCATGCGCGAAAACGTGATCAACGGCACCTCCGGCGTGCTGGTGTTGCGCGAAGCGGTCTGCGCCCTGGACGGTTTCGATCAGTCCCTGCGATTTGCCGAGGACCGCCTGCTGTGGACGCGGATCGCCGAGAGCTGGGAGATCCACACCGTGCCGCAGATCCTGCATCGGCGTAACGTCGACAGCGGCAACATCACCGCGCAACCGCAGAAGTACTACCCGTACAAAGTCCGTTTCATCGAGCTGTACCTGGCGCGCTATGGCGAACGCTTGACCCGGCAACAGCGCATTTATTTCGTGCTGGCCAACCACGCCGAATTCCTCAACGCGTTTTCCCGCAGCGGCGATCACGCCCAGGTGATCAAGGTGTTCGGGCAGATGCTCGGCCACTCCTGGCAGACGCTGATTTTATTCAACGGCAAGCCGACCCTGCGCTACCTCTATGCGCGCTTCAGAACGCTGCTCAAGCATTCCTGAAGCGGCGGCTCCTGAAACCGTGCTCCTGAACGTTCCGCCGGGCTCAACCCTATGGCCAATCAACGTCTCGTCACCCTGACCTGGATCTTCACCGAGAAATTCGGCCTGATCTTCCTGTCGATGATCACCTTCGTCATCTATGCCCGGCTGCTGTCGCCGGAAGAACTGGGCGTGGGCACGGTGATCATCGCCATCGTCGAGGTGATCGGCATCCTCTTCTCCTCGGTGCTGGAAGACCCGCTGGTGCGCCTCGAACGCCTCGATGAGCGGCGCATCGCCACGGCGTTCTGGGCGGCGGTGCTGGCCAGCCTTGCGTCGATCGCGATCATCAGCGGCGTGGCAGTGCTCTGGCTCGATTCTGCCAATCTGCAATGGATGACTGCCGTCGCCTCGGTGAAGATTCTGTTCACCATGATGGCGCGGGTATACGTCGCAGAGATGCGCCGCAGCAGCAACTTCAAAATGCTCGCTTCACGCACACTGCTGGGCAAGATTTTTGGCGGTGTTGCCGGCATCGCCGTCGCCTTCTGGGGATTTGGCGCCTGGGCGGTCATTGCCCAGGCGCTGGTCATGGAGTTCGTGTCGATCGTGGTGTTGATGAACGGCGACCGGCGCCGGATGCCGATGGTCATCGACGGTCCGTTTCTGCGGGATCTGCTCAAGACCGGCCTGCCGGTGGCGGTCAACACCCTGAGTTCACAGACCCTGCAGCGCGGGGTCAACGTGGTGCTGGGCATCACCGCCGGCACCCACGCCGTCGGCATGTTTAACCTGGCGATGCGCATCATCGACCTGCCGCGCACAGCGTTCTACAACGGCCTGATGAGCTACGCCCTGCCGGCGTTCGCCAGGCGCCGCGCGGAACCTGCGCGACTGATCGGCTTCATCTGCGACTCGACGGCGGTCAGCGGCTTTCTGCTTACACCCATCTTCATTGGCATCGCCGTCACCGCCAGCGACATCATCCTGCTGATCTTCGGCACCAAGTGGGCGGATGCGATCCCCCTGCTGCAGGTGCTGGCCTGCACCGCCGCCATCGGCAACACCGCAATGTACGCCACCACCGCGCTGGTGGCGGTCAACCGCACGCACCTGACCCTCAAGGCGGAAGTGGGCACGACGTTGCTGGCGCTGGCGCTGGTCTATTTTCTGGGCCCGCTGTACGGCGCCATGGCCGGCGCCCTCGCCTTGCTGCTGCGGATGGTGATCGTCACGCCGCTGCAGATTCGCGGGCTGAAAACCGCCATCGGTTATGACTGGCACGCGTTTTTTGCCTCCAGCTACCGCAGTGTCACGGCCGCGCTGGTGATGACCGTGCTGGTGCTGTGGCTGATGCCGCGCTTGCAGGTGCACGGTTTTGTTCATCTGGCCTGCAGCATCGGCGTCGGCGCGCTGACCTACGCGCTCGCTTACAGCCTGCTGCACCCGCGCTGGCCCCAGGAATTCAAGTCGGTCTTCACCACCCGCTGAACCCATTTCCCCGCAATCTCTCTGTGACAGGACGCCCATCATGCGCAAAACCACGCTGATCACTGGCGGGGCCGGTTACATCGGCTCCCACACCGTACTGACCCTGATGGACGCCGGCCACTCGGTGGTGGTGCTCGACAACCTGTGCAACAGCTGTCGGGAATCGATCCACCGGCTTGAGCAACTGACCCATAGCCATGTCGATTTCATCGAGGGCGACGTGCGTGACAGCCTGCTGCTCGACGAGATTTTCGACACCTACGACATCGATGCGGTGATGCATTTCTCCAGCCTCAAATCCGTGGCCGAAAGCGTGCGCAAACCGCTGGAGTATTACGCCAACAACGTCGCCGGCACCCTAAACCTGTGCCAGGCCATGGCCCGGGCGCGGGTGTTCAAGCTGGTGTTCAGCTCGTCGGCCACCGTCTACGGCGACCCTGCACAAATCCCGATTGCCGAGGACCTGGGCACCGGCAATCCGGTCAATCCCTACGGGCGCAGCAAGCTGATGATCGAAGAGCTGCTGCAGGACCTGGCGCTGTCAGAACCGCGCTGGAGCATCGCGCTGCTGCGTTATTTCAACCCTATCGGCGCCCACGAAAGCGGGCTGATCGGCGAAGACCCTCACGGTCGGCCGAACAATCTTTTACCCTGCCTGACCCAGGTCGCCATCGGGCGGATTCCCGAACTGACCGTGTTCGGCAACGACTACCCCACGGTCGATGGCACCTGCGTGCGCGATTACATCCACGTGGTTGATCTGGCCGAAGGGCACCTGAAAGCCTTGCAGATGCTGCATTACAGCCCGGGCGTGAACATCTGGAACCTGGGCACCGGCACCGGCTACAGCGTGTTGCAGATCATCCACAGTTTCGAAGACGTGACCGGGATCAAGATCCCCTACCACTTCGCCCCGCGCCGTGCCGGGGACATCGCCCAGTGCTGGGCCGACCCCAGCAAGGCCGAACGCGATCTGGGCTGGCACGCGCAGCGCAATCTGGAACAGATGATCGCCGACACCTGGCGTTGGCAGTCGGCCAATCCCTTCGGTTATCACTCCCGCCCACCCATGCCGATAGCCATGGCTATGAAATGAATGGAGCCTGCCCATGATCAGGGAATGTCTACTGGGTCTGTTGTTGATCAGCACCGTGTTCGAAGCATCCGCCGCACCCTCGCAGCCACCCACCGAGGGCTTGGTGATGTGGCTCGACGCCGCCGATGCTTCGAACGTCAGCCGTAATGAACAGGGGCGTGTGACGCGCTGGCAGGACAAGTCCGGTCGCGGCAATGACGTCAACGCGGACAATGTCGCGGCCAGCGCGTTGCCCGCGTACGTCAGCAATGCCCTCAACGGCCACGGCGTGGTGCGCTTGAGTGGCACGGCAGCGTTCAGTGCCAATGCGCTACGAACCACGAGAGGGCCGGTCACGGTCTTTGTGGTTTCCCGGCGATTGCCCGAGCAGGCCGGCGGCAAGGCCTGGCAACGCCTGATCAGCTCGCGCCCGCAGTTGGCCGACAACGATAACGTGGCGCCGAATTTCGGCCTCAGCGTGCAACAGACCACCGCCTATGAACCCGCCCTGGCTTTCCTGGAATCCGGCGACGTGCCTATCGGCCCGCTCGCGGTCGGGCGCAATGTGGTGGGGACCTCGGAAATTCTGCGTGGCGACATCGCCGAAGTGCTGGTGTACGACCGACCGCTGGCCACTCAGGCCGAGCGTCAGGCTGTGTTCGAGTATCTGACGCAAAAGTGGAAGGTTGCCGCCCCGCAGCAAACCAATGCCTGGACCCGCATCGGCCCCCTCGGCCCGCTGCCGCAGCGGACCAACCCCAACCTGCCGCTGTCCGATCAGGCCAATGTTGGCCAGTGGCGGCCGGACCCGCGCTTCACCGACGACTTCAACGGCAACACCCTCGACCCCGAGCGCTGGCACGTCAACAACGCCACCGGCACCGATTCGCTGGGGCGCAAACCGGCGCTGTTCCTTCCCGAGAACGCCACGGTCAGTGATGGGTATCTGAACATCGTCTTCCGCAAGCAGACGTTGCCCGAGAAGTATGTGCGTCTTGGCTACAAGGACTACAGCAGCGCCATGGTGCGGACCATTGAACGTGGCGACTACGGCTACTACGAGGCGAGAGCCAAGCCGATGAACTCGGCAGGCTCAAGTGCGTTCTGGCTGGCCTGGACCGGGCTTGCGGACAACGCCACGGAGATCGACATCTTCGAAATCGGCGGCAAGACCAAAGACGCCAAATTCGACCGCATGTACAACATGAACGCCCACGTCTGGGCCACCCCGACCAGCACCGCTCACCTGGCCGAAGGCAGCACCTGGATCAGCCCGTGGCGCTTTGCCGAGGATTTTCATGTGTATGGGCTGGACTGGCAGCGCGATACCTTGCGCTGGTATGTCGATGGCGTGCTGGTGAGGGAGGCGAAGAACAGCCACTTCTTCTTTCCGATGCAGATCGTTTTTGACAGCGAGGCGATGTGGGACTGGTTTGGGGTGGTCGATGATGCGGATCTGCCGTCGACCTTTAGTGTGGATTACATCAAGGTTTGGCGGCGGGGCAACTAGCAATCGCGAGCAGGCTCGCTCCCACAGGGGGCGGGGGTGTACTGAAAATTGGGTCACAACACAAAATCACTGTGGGAGCGGGCTTGCTCGCGAAAGCGCAGTGTCAGGCACCACAGATGTCGACTGTGTCGACGCCTTCGCGAGCAAGCCCGCTCCCACATGGGGGATTGGGGTGTGCTCAAAATGGGGTCCCAACACAGGACCACTGTGGGAGCGAGCCTGCTCGCGATGAGGCCCGCACATTCAGCGCAAACATCAGGTATCGACCTGCACCACCTCAATCCCCAACGCCCGGTAATCCTCGACATTGCCCGACGCCACCTGCCGCTCGGTGATCAGCGCATGCAATCGCGTGCAAGGCGCAACCACAAACGGCTCAACCGCCCCCAGCTTGTCCGCCGTGGTCACCGCAATCACCCGGGCCGCGCTGTCGAGCATCGCCTGTTTCACCGGCACTTCATCAAAATGCAGGGAGCTGATGCCCACTTGCGGATGGATCGCGCAAACCCCGGTGAACAACAGGTCGGCTTTGATCCCTTCAAGCAAACGCAGGGTTTCATGGCCGCCGGCCGACATCGTCGCCGGATTGACCTGACCGCCCGCCAGAATCACTTTCACCCCCTTGTACTCGGACAACGTGATCGCCGTCATGGGCGATGCCGTGACCGCGGTAAAGCAAATATCCGCCGGCAACGAGCGCGCGATCTGCAAGGTCGTGGAGCCGGAGTCGAACATCACGGTCTGGCCGTTCTCCACCCAACTGGCGGCCAATTGCGCCAACCGGGCCTTCACCTCGTCGGTTTCGCTGACACGGGTGAAGTAGTCCTTGCCGGTGTCCTTGGGCCGCGGCAGTGCCCCGCCGTGCACCCGCTGCACCAGGCCGGAGGCGTCAAGTTCGGCCAGATCGCGGCGAATGGTGTCTTCGGACACGGCGAAATGCTGGCTCAACTCCGAAGCCATGACCTTGCCGTCGCGTTCGAGGATCAGGAGGATTTTCTGTCGGCGCAGATGAGGAAGCTCTGCCGGAGAATGCTGCTCGTGCATGTTTTCGCCCGTTTATGCATGAAATTGCGTGTTCGTGCGAGATTAGCCAAAGCTTTGGGCAAACACAAACCGTCCTTCGCGCAAAGGCGTGCCAGGTATCATTTCTTTCGATCTTTCAAATCAAGAAGCGGAATTTTTTATTTGCCCTGCCGCTGTTCAAAATGGCGCCATCAAAAATGTACTGGATGGAGTCGCCATGAATCTCAATTTCGCTTTCGCCTGCATGATCGTGGTCTCGTTCACCATCGCCCTGGTGCACACCTGATCGGCAAAAACCCGCTACTCTGCAGGCCCCCTTCCGGCAGAGTCGCACCATGGTTTTCGCCATTGTCAGCAACGGCACCCTTGTCACACCCGCAGAACCCGACACCTCGGTACCCTGGTGGAGCTTCGGCAAAACCGTACTCGCCGCCACCGCCTTGACCTTGGTGCGCGATGGTTTGACCGGTCTTGACGACCCTGTGGCCGAAGGGCCTTTCACTCTGCGTCAGCTGCTGCGCCATGAAGCGGGACTGGCGGATTACTCCGAACTCGCCGACTACCACAGCGCCGTCGCCCGCCACGACTACCCCTGGCCCGCCGATGACCTCCTTGAACGCCTAGATGCCCGCCGGCTGCGCTACACGCCGGGAGATGGCTGGCGTTACTCCAATGTCGGTTACCTCTACGTCACCCGCCTGATCGAGCGTGTGACCGGCCTTGCGCTGGAACAAGCCCTGACCCGACAAGTATTCAATCCCCTGCACCTATCCCGCGTACGCCTGGCCAAAACCCGCGCCGACCTGCAAGGCGTGGATATGGGCAGCGCGCCAGACTACGACCCGGGCTGGGTCTACCACGGCCTGCTGGTCGGCCCGCTCGATGAAGCGGCCCTGTGTCTGGATCGGGTGCTGAGCGGGACCCTGCTCCCTCCTGAACTGCGACGCGAAATGCAAACCGCCCGTCCATTAGGTGGCCCGATTCCCGGGCGTCCGTGGACGACACCGGGCTATGGAATGGGTCTGATGCGAGGCGAGGAATCCAACGGCCGAACGTTAAGCGGTCACACGGGCGTTGGACCCGGCAGCGTGGTAGCGGTTTATCGCTGTGTGGGCGGGGACAAATCGGCGAGTTGCGCGGTATTTCACGCGGGCGGGAATGAAGGGGCCGTCGAGTTCGACGTGGTTGAACGCCTTTCTACATCTCTGCACCGCCCTCTGTAGGAGCGAGCATGCTCGCGATGGATGACCAGACACCGCGGGAAAACAGACAGCCCACGTCATCGTTGACGACCATCGCGAGCATGCTCGCTCCTACAGGGGCCAGTGTCAGTTGCTGGCTACGTGGTCGGCAGTGCCCGAAGTCATCAGCACTTTCAACGAGGCATCGAACTGCTTCAGCGCATTGACCTGCAACTCAGTCTGCTGGTTGATCTGCGCCGCAATCTGCGGTGCGGCCTTGCCCTTTACCCACACCGACGGCATCTGCTGCGACTGCGAGCCTTCGGCCTGGCCGATGTATTGCAGGTTGGCGTCATAGAACTTGGCCATGAACCGCGCGTCGACTTGGTTGTTTCGCTTGGACACCAGACGGCTGTAGGTGTCGAGCATCACCACCACATCAGGATGGGCCTGCACCGCCGCGTCGAGGCTGTCATAGACGGTCACCGACGCGAATTGCTTCTGCAACGAACCCATCAGCCAGTTGATCGCCCGCTTCGGATCGGAACTGTCGACGAACGCCTTGGCGATCTGCTGATTCATCTCAGGATTTTTCGCGCCGTTGACCGCCACCGCGTGGTAGTTCTGCAGGTACTCCTGGGTGCCCAGGGTATTTTCGCTGTAGAGCACCGCGACGGTTTTCGCCTTCTGCAAGCTGGTGCCACTGTCGGCGATGGGCAGGAAATGGCACGCGGGATCGGCGGCAACAGCCGGTGCGGCAATGGCAACGCTTGTGCTGAACACGGCGACAAAAGCCAACAGGGTCGAAATTTTCATCGCGCTGATTCCTTCAAAGGCGAGATCGATATGAAGCTATCTTCCTCTGATGACAGAAAAACAGAACTTGCATTGCTTAATGATAGCTATCGAGCAAATGAATGGTTGGAATCAGCGCAACATTCCGATGGCCCGCCGATACTTCTCGATACGCTCCAGATCCTCCCAACCCGGCTGCGCGATCCGCGACAGATCACTGTTCTCCTCAAGATCCGCCAGTTTCACCACCCGGCTAATCGGGTTCTGCGCCGCCCGGGCGATGAAATCCTCGTAGGCTTCCCCCGGACGCTTGGTCAGCGAATCGATGGCCGCCAGCACGGTTTCGCTGAAACCCTCCTCGCGCAGTTCGTCCAGACCGATGTCGCAGTCCTCGACCACATCGTGCAACACCGCGACGATCCGCTCTTCCAGGCTGGCGACCTTGAGCATCACCCGCAGCGCATGAAGGATGTACGGCGAGCCGCCCTTGTCGACCTGGCCCGTATGGGCGCCGGCTGCAATGGCGATGGCGTGTTCCAGTGTCTGGGTCATTTCGGTTCTCCCTGATTGATACGTTCCGGTTACATCGAGGTGTTGCGCCTGTTACCTCAGCGCCGCGCTTGTCACTTCTGCGCCGCCCGGCCGCCCCCTAGAGTATGGCCGTCGGTGTGAATGCGGGGAAACCGGTTGTCGGCCCTGATCCACGTCGATCCCTTAATCACGGAAGAGGTGAAATCATGAGTTTCGTCAAAGTGGAAAAAAACCAGGCCAGCGCCCCGTCGGAAGCGGACATGAAAAAAGCCATGACAGAAGCCGGCGGTGTTCCGGGCGAGTGCACCGGCACCAATGCCGCCCGGACCCTGACCTTCACTGGCGTGATCAGTCACACGGTGTACGAAAACAAACTGATCGAAGTCGCCAAGGGCAAACGCACCAGCTGGAATTTCGTCTGGGCCGACGCGCAGGCCGCCTGATGTGACTGCGGGGCGGCCAATGGTCGCCCCGCAGCCTTGAACCACTGATACAACCCCGTTACCCGCCTGTAACGCCGAGATACTTAGACCCCCTGCCCCTCGCGCCTAGAGTGAAGCCCTCGATGAGACGCCGGCGGCACTGCCCGCCGCTCTTCGATCGATTCATTCACATGGCAACACCACCAAGGAAGAGGACCACCATGAGCAAATCCATCGCTGTCAGCCAGACCAGCCAGCAGCTTCACAATGATGTGCAAGAAGCCGTCAAATCGATCATGGGTGCAACGCAACTGAAGTCGTCGGACTACAACAAAGTCCTGAGGTCCGCCCTGGCGGCTTCGCAGAAAACCGTCACCATCGAGATCGCCCCGGGCGATCTGACCCTGCTCAAGAAGTCCGGCTACAAGCTGTGCTTCGCCAAGAAAGTCGGCACCGCGGACTACAACGTGGTCTGGCAGTCCTACACCGCGTACCTGAGCAACAATGAATTCAGCTGGACCCCGATGTATCAGATGTTCGCGTCCAACGTGTTCAAGGAAAACGTGCAGGTCAAAGTCTCGACCAATATCGTCAACATTGGCCTGGGGCAAACCTCGACCCTCGATGAACACGGCCTGCTGAGCCCGGCGGTGACCGGTGGACCGGATGTCTCCGTGACCTTCGTCAACGATTACGCGCCGATCCATCCGGGGATCAACCAGCTATCCACCGGCATCGATGGCAATCAGGTCAGCACGCCGATCTATGTGGCGGTGGATCAGGTGGTCACCGGCAAGACCGTGTTGACCCCCGTGGAAACCATCCTTGTGTGGTTCGAGCAGAACGTACAGACGAGCACCATGTTCAGTACCTCACGCTCGAAGGCGATCGAAATCGACCTGACGTACGAAAACACCGCCGGTCGCCTGTATGAAGACGGTAAGTGGAAAACCATATAACCAGTGCATCGGGGCAACCTTGCGGTTGCCCCTTCCTATTCATCCAACGCACCACGGGCAAAATACCCCGCCAACGACTGGCAGATCGATCCCGCCAGATCCTCCTGGGTCGCAATCCCGTACGGCTGATTGCGATCGAACTGCGCCGACCAGCGAATCCTCCCCTGCGCCACGTCCACCAGGCGCAATGACGCGCGCACCCGCGCAGGCTCGACCCGCACGCTGCCTTCCAGGCAATAGCTGTAGCGCCCGCCCCGGTCCGTTTCGGCCACTTTGGCGCTGCCGCGGGGCACGCGCATCAGCACATGACCGGCGCCGGTTGAGGCCTGCTCGAAGGACTCGAACAGCCGGCAACTCAACTCCTCGCACAGACCGCGGGTAAAGTCATCCCCCTCACGGGTGAGGCAGGTGAACGGCTGAATCTGCAGAATCGGTCGGCGTCCGCCAGGGCTCTTGGGCCGCAGCCGTTGATAGGCCAGGCGATAACAGCCGGGCGGGATGCTCAGGCGTACCGGGTCCTGCTGGCCGTTGCTGGCGTAGTGCGCGGCGAGCTTGCGCCGCAATCGCCCCACCTGGACCCGCACCACCGGATCGTCCCCGGTGCAATACACCGCCGGATCGCGACGGAACACCGCGATGCCGATGGCGTGTTCGGTCAGTGGCGGGCTGGAGGCATGCAGGTCGTGTTCCACCAGAAAGCGCAACAGGCTGCCCATGCGTCGGGACTTGGCAAACAGCGGGCTACCCAGCAATGACGCCAGGACCCGCTCCACCTCTTGTTGATCGAGCGCGTCGGGAATGGCGTCCGCACTCGTCTGGGCAATGTGTTTGATCACCATCGCCTGCCTCCGTGCAGGTTATCGACAGAAAGGATGTCGTACTCCGTGTTTTCCCTTGCAACGAGGGCCACCGTGGGCACCGGCGCTGCAACGTCCAAGCGTAGCAGCCGTGGGAAGATCGGCAGGCGTTTGCACTGATAGCAACCTGACATCCGACGAACGTTGAAATGAGCGTTTGCTCGCGGGGTGCGAGTAATGAGCCTGCAACAGTCACTATTACCGTCCGCAGGTTTGCCCCAAATCCCTGTAGCAGCTGGCGAAGCCTGCGTTCGGCTGCGCAGCAGTCGTAAAACCTGAGTGCGAGGTTTACCTGAAACACCGCGTCAGCTGATTTCACGACTGC
>NZ_JBSVXG010000072.1:0-28216 GCF_054070595.1 Pseudomonas sp. SDO55104_S430
GGATTTGTGTCGTGCGCTAATTGTGTGAACAACCCAAAACCTTGTGGGAGCGGGCTTGCCCGCGAAGAGGCCCTCACAGACACCACAACTTCCAAGGCCCCCATGCACTTCGACCTCACCGACCTGCGCCTCTACCTGCACATCCTCGACACCGGCAACATCACCGCCGGCGCGGCGCGCAGTCATCTGTCCCTGGCAGCGGCCAGCGCACGAATCCGGGCGATGGAATCTTCATTGGGCGTTGATTTCCTAGAACGCGGCCGCCGTGGAGTCACGCCGACACCCGCAGGAAAAGCCCTGGCGCAACACGCAAGACTGCTGCTGCAACAGGCCGAACGCATGCAGCAAGAGCTGGCCGAATATGCCAAGGGCGTCAAAGGTCAGGTCCGCCTGCTCTGCAACACCACGGCAATCGCCGAACACCTGCCGGAACTGTTGGCGGACTTCCTCTGCCGTCATCCGAACCTCGACATCGACCTGCAGGAAATGCCCAGCCTGCGCATCGTCCACGCCCTGCGCCAGGGTGCGGCGGATCTGGGCATCGTCTCCGATGCCGTCGACACCCACGAACTGCAAATCCTGCCCTTCCGTGACGATCCGCTCGCCCTGATCATGCCCCCCGACCACCCGCTGGCCGCAGACACGGCACCGCGCTTCGCCGATACCCTGCGCCACGACTACGTCGGGCTGGCCGCCGACAGCGCCTTGGCGGTGTACCTCGAAGAACAGGCCCTGCACGCCGGCGCTCGCCTGCAAATCCGCATCCGCGCCGAAGGCTTCGACGGCGTGATGCGCATGGTCGCTCACGGCGCTGGCCTTGGCATCGTGCCGGCCGCAGCCCTGCAGCGATACACCGCCAATCAGGCGCTGAAAAGCTTCATCCTTGAAGAGCCTTGGGCACAGCGCAAACTGCTGCTGTGCGCCCGTTCATTCACCGGCCTGCCCGGCTACGCCAGAACCCTGCTCGACGCCCTGCGCGCCGATTGAACCCGGTTTGCCCTTGCGGAAAAACAGGCCGTAAACACAACTCAGCAACAGCAGAAACGGCACGCCGAACACCAGGGTCATCTTGAAGTCGGCAGTGAAGTAAGTGGTGATCATCACCGCCCCCATCAGCAGCAGGCCCAGCCAGGTGGTGTAGGGAAACAGGCGCATGCGGAACGACAGTTTGCGCTCGCCGTGGCGCTGGTGATAACGCCGGAAGCAGTAGTGCGTCAGGAAGATCATGAACCAGGTGAAGATGGCGCCGAACATGGAAATCGCCATCATCAGGGTGAACGAACTTTCCGGGTACAGGATGTTGAGCAGGGTCGCCAAAGCGATGCCCGAACTGGACAGCAACAGTGCGTTCAGCGGAATCCCCGACGGGCTCAACTTGCCCATGGCCTTGGGCGCGTAGCCGCCACGGGACAGGCTGAACATCATGCGCGTGGTGATGTACAACTGGCTGTTCATCGCCGACAGCGCCGCAATCAGGATCACGAAGTTCATCACCCCGGTCGCACCGGGAATGCCGATGGCCTGCATCACCGTGACGAACGGGCTCTGGGTCTGGCCGGAGCGGTCCCACGGCACGATCGCCAACATCAGCGCAAGGGTCAGCAGGTAGAACACCACCAGCCGCACGATGGTCCCGCGAAAGGCTTTCTTCACCGCCTGTTCCGGGTCCTTGGCTTCACCGGCCGCCACCGCGATCATCTCCACGCTCAGGTAGCTGAAGATCGACACGATCACCGCGATCCACATGCCCTGCACGCCATTGGGAAAAAAACCGCCATGGGCGGTGTAGTTGTGCACGCCGTATTCGGGGTTGGCGGAGCCGAACACCAGGTAGACCGCCAGAATGATGAAGCCAACGATGGCGCCGATCTTGATGGTCGAGAACCAGTACTCGAAGGTGCCGAAGGTCTTCACGCTGATGGCGTTGAGCGCGATCAGCACACTGGAGAACGACAGGATCCACACCCACTCCGGCACGTTGGCGAACCAGTACTTCATGTACATCGCCACCGCCGTCACCTCGGTGCCGACCGCCAGCACGATGGCCGCCCAATAGGCATAGCGCACCAAAAAACCCGCCAGCGGGCTGATATAGAACTCGGCATAGGCGCCGAACGAGCCCGAGGTCGAATGGGCCACGGTCATTTCCGCCAGGCAGCCCATCAGCAGCAGGGTGATGATCGCGCCGATGGCGTAGCTGACCAGCACGCTGGGGCCTGCATAACCGATGGCGTAGGCGCTGCCCATGAACAGGCCGGTGCCGATCGCGCCGCCGATGGCGATCATGCTCATCTGCCCCGACGTCAGCTGACGCCGCAAGCCGTTTTCACGGTTGGATATCGTTTCAAAACCAGAGTTTTCGGTCATTTCTATGGCCTTTGGATTTTGTCTTTCTTGAAGGGCACGTTGTTGTTTTTTACCGATGAACAGCAGGACCGATCAGCGCACAAACGAATGCCGCCGGGAATAACCCCGGCGGCACGTACGCATGATCGATCAGGTGACGCTGTGGCGAACCTGGAACTGCGCTTGCGCCCAGGTCTTCTGGTCGAGAATTTCGCCGAGGATCTGCACCGCGTCCCAGACCTCGGTGAAGCTCGTGTACAGCGGAGTGAAGCCGAAGCGCATGATCCGCGGTTCGCGGTAGTCGCCGATCACGCCGCGGGCGATCAGGGCCTGGATCACCGCGTAGCCTTCGGGGTGTTCGAAGCTGACATGGCTGCCGCGCTTCGCATGTTCGCGTGGCGTGACCAGGGTCAGTTCATGGCCGGCGCAGCGCTGCTCGACCAGTTCGATGAACAGATCGGTCAGGGCCAGGGATTTGCGGCGCAGGCTGGCGATGTCGGTCTGGGCGAAGACATCCAGGCCGCACTCGACCATCGCCAGTGACGTGATCGGCTGGGTGCCGCACAGATAACGGGCGATGCCCTTGCTCGGCTCGTAACGGGACTCCATGGCGAACTGTCGCGAATGGCCGAACCAGCCGGACAACGGCTGCGGCACCAGATCGCACAGTTGCGGCGAGACCCAGACGAACGCCTGGGAGCCGGGGCCGCCATTGAGGTATTTGTAGGTGCAGCCGATGGCGTAGTCGGCACCCGCCTGATGCAGGTCCACCGGCACCGCGCCGGCGGAGTGCGCCAGGTCCCAGATGGTCAGCGCGCCGCACTCGTGGGTCAGCTCGGTCAGGGCCTGCATGTCGTGCATGTAGCCGGTCTTGTAGTTGACGTGGGTGAGCATCACCACTGCCGTGTCCTGGTCGATTGCCCGGGGCAGTTCTTCGGGACTGTCCACCAGACGCAGGCTGTAGCCCTGCTGCAGCATCTCGGCCAGGCCTTCGGCGATGTACAGGTCGGTGGGGAAGTTGCTGCTCTCGGTGACGATCACCCGGCGCGTCGGCGAACGGCTTGCCTGCACGCGCAGTGCGGCGCTGAGCACCTTGAACAGGTTGATCGAGGTGGTATCGGTGATCACCACTTCGCCGTCACCGGCGCCGATCAGGCCGGCCAGGCGGTTGCCCAGGCGCTCGCTCAGATCGCGCCAGCCGGCGGTGTTCCAGCTACGAATCAGGCCGTTGCCCCACTCTTCGGCGATCACCGCCTGAGCCCGTGCCAGCGCCGCGACAGGTCGCGCGCCCAAGGAGTTGCCATCGAGATAAATCACGCCTTCAGGCAGCGCGAACTGTTGGCGCAATGGCGCCAGGGCGTCCTGGGCATCGAGGGCCAGGCAATCGTTTCTTGTTGTCATGGTGAATCCTGTTTCGGTCAGGTCGTGAAAATTGGCAGGCGCGACGCAGAACGCCTTTATCTGTGAAAAGATAATGAACGAAGCATTGAAGAATTTTCGTGCAAAGTGCGCAGCCATCGCGTAGTTATCTCGCAGAAAATTCGACTCACCCGCCAATAACCGTGGATTTATTTCAATCATGAATCTCGACGCGACAGACCTGCGAATCCTGCATCAACTGCAACAGGATGGACGTATCAGCAATCAGGAACTGGCGGAGAAAGTCGCCCTCTCGCCGTCGGCCTGCCTGCGCCGCCTGCGCCTCCTGGAAAGCGAGGGCGTGATCACCGGCTATCGCGCAGTGCTGAATGCCGAGCAACTGGGCATCGAACTGGAAGCCATCGTCCATGTATCGCTGCGACAAGACGTCGAGGACTGGCACGAGACCTTCATCAAGAAGGTCCAGTCCTGGCCGGAAGTGACCACCGCCTACGTGATCACCGGGGCGAGCAACTATGTGCTGCGAATCCAGGCCCGCAACCTCAAGCACTTCTCCGATTTCATCGTCAACCACCTCAACCGCACGGCGGGCGTGACCGATATTCGTTCGGAAATCGTTTTGCAGAAGATCAAGGAGCGGGAGGAGTTGCTGGATCTGGTGATCCGCAAATAAAACCTGCCAACACAAAACCCTGTGGGAGCGTGGCTTGCCCGCGAAAGCGTCAGCTCAGCCAACCTCAATGGCGACTGACACACCGCCTTCGCGGGCAAGCCTCGCTCCCACAATTTCTGCAAATGTGTATCGAAAAGGCCACTAAGAGTAAGATCTCCCCTTTCAAAAACAGCCTGACTACAAAAATTCAGAAGGGAACGCGATGGCGGACGAAATGTTGCAAACCGGCACACTCAAGCGGGGGTTGAAGAATCGGCATATTCAACTGATCGCATTGGGTGGAGCCATTGGTACCGGGTTGTTCCTGGGTTCTGCCGGGGTACTGAAGTCCGCCGGTCCATCGATGATCCTCGGCTATGCAATCGCCGGTTTCATCGCTTTCCTGATCATGCGCCAGCTGGGCGAGATGATCGTCGAGGAGCCGGTCGCCGGTTCCTTCAGTCACTTTGCCCACAACTACTGGGGCAGCTTTGCCGGCTTTCTGTCGGGCTGGAACTACTGGGTGTTGTATGTGCTGGTGGGCATGGCCGAGCTGACGGCGGTCGGCAAGTACATCCAGTTCTGGTGGCCCGAGGTCCCGACCTGGGTCAGCGCCGCGGTGTTCTTCGTGCTGGTCAACCTGATCAACACCCTGAACGTGAAGATCTTCGGCGAGATGGAATTCTGGTTCGCGATCATCAAGGTCGTGGCGATCATCGGCATGATCGCCCTGGGCTGCTACATGCTGTTCAGCGGCACCGGCGGCCCGCAAGCCTCTGTGAGCAACCTGTGGAGCCATAACGGCTTCTTCCCCAACGGCTACAGCGGCCTGCTGATGTCGATGGCCTTCATCATGTTCGCCTTCGGTGGCCTGGAACTGGTCGGCATCACCGCCGCCGAAGCCAGCGAACCGCGCAAAGTCATTCCCAAAGCCATCAACCAGGTGGTTTACCGGGTGCTGATTTTCTACGTCGGCGCACTGACCGTGCTGCTGTCGCTGTACCCATGGGACCAACTGCTGCAGACCCTGGGCGCTTCCGGCGATGCCTACGGTGGCAGTCCGTTCGTGCAGATCTTCTCGCTGATCGGCAGCGACACCGCCGCACAGATCCTCAACTTCGTCGTGCTCACCGCGGCCTTGTCGGTCTACAACAGCGGCGTCTACTGCAACAGCCGCATGCTGTTCGGCCTGGCTGAACAGGGCGATGCGCCCAAGGCGCTGATGAAGCTGAACAAGCAAGGCGTGCCGTTGCTGGCACTGGGCGTATCGGCGCTGGTCACCATGCTGGTGGTGCTGGTCAACTACGTGGCGCCGCACGAAGCACTGGAGTTGCTGTTCGCCCTGGTGGTCGCGTCCCTGATGATCAACTGGGCACTGATCAGCCTGACGCACCTGAAGTTCCGCAAGGCCATGGCCGAGCGCGGCGTGGTGCCGGGCTTCAAGGCGTTCTGGTCGCCGTACACCAACTACCTGTGCCTGGCGTTCATGGCCGTGATCATCTACGTGATGTGGATGATTCCCGGCATTCGCGCCTCGGTGATCGCCGTTCCGATCTGGATCGCGGTCATCTACGTGTTCTACCGGATCCGCATGGCCCGGCATCGCGACCTGCCAGTCGCGCAGTAATCGCACAGTAAAAAGCCCCGGTATTCAGTGAATGCCGGGGCTTTTTTGTGTGCGCTGTCAGAGAGTCGAACGAAGCCGCCATAGCTCAGGGAACAGCACGGTATCGAGCATCTTGCGCAGATAGCCCACCCCTTCCGTGCCACCGGTGCCCGGCTGGAAACCGATGATCCGCTCAACCGTGGTCACATGGCGAAAACGCCACTGGCGGAATGAGTCTTCCAGATCGATGAATTTTTCCGCCAATTGATACAGGTCCCAGTAACGCGAAGGGTTGGTGTAGACCTCACGCCAGGCGGCTTCCACCGAGCTGTCATGCGCCGTCGGCTGCGACGGATCACGCTGAAAACGCTGCGGATCAATCTCAAGGCCGGCACTCACCAGCAGGCGAATCGCTTCGTCGTACAGCGAAGGCGTGGCGATTTCCTTTTCCAACTCCGCCAGCAATTCCGGACGATGGGCATGGGGCTGCAGCAGGGTCGCGCTCTTGTTGCCGAGGATGAATTCGATCTCCCGGTACTGGAACGACTGGAAGCCCGAGGACTGCCCCAGGAACGGCCGGATCGAGTGGTACTCGGTGGGCGTCATGGTCGCCAGCACGGTCCAGGCATGCACCAGCTGGTCGAAGATCCGCGACACCCGCGCCAACATTTTGAACGCCGGCGGCAACTCGCCCAGACGCACATGCTCGCGGGCAGCCTTGAGCTCATGCAGCATCAGCTTCATCCACAACTCGGAGGTCTGGTGCTGAATGATGAACAGCATCTCGTTGTGATCCGGCGACAAGGGGTGCTGGGCCGTGAGGATGCGCCCCAGGTCCAGGTAGTCGCCGTAGCTCATCGAATCGGAAAAATTCAGCTCAGCGTTATGCCAACCCTCAGGCGGGGTGGCAGAAGAATAAGGGCATTGGCTCATTGGGAAGCTTCCTCGGGTTGAGGCGAATTCAGTGGACGCAGGATGGCCCTCACCGGGCTGGCGTCGAGATGGGCAAAACGCAGCGGCAGAGCGATCAGTTCGTAATCCCCTTCCGGGACTTCATCCAGCACGATGCCCTCCAGAATGGCCATGCCGTGACGCGCCACCGCATTGTGCGAGTCCATGGTTTTCGATTGCTGCGGGTCCAGCGAGGGCGTGTCGATGCCGACCAGGCGCACGCCATGGCTTGCCAGCAGCTCGATGGTTTCCTTGGCGATTGCCGTGAAATCCGGATCCCAGTTGCTCAGCGGCACCTGACGATAGGTGCGCAAAAGAACCCGCTCGGGCAGGTTTTCCAGCTTTCCTGCGAGCTGTTCGGGCTGGACCAGCGCGCCGCTGTCCAGGCAATGCAGGACGCGGCATGGCCCGATATAGACATCCAGCGGCACCTCGCCAATGGCGGCGCCATCAGGGCTGTAGTGCAGCGGCGCGTCGACGTGGGCGCCAGTGTGGGGCGACAGGGTAATGCGCCCGACATTCACCGGGCATTCGGGGCCGTAGGTCCAGACGCGCTCTTCCTGAAACGGCGTATCCCCGGGCCAGGTCGGTGTGGTGGTACTCAAAGGCGGGCTGATGTCCCACATTGTTTTTTTCATTGCAGCGCTTTCCGGAATTTCCCGAGGTAAATGATACGAGTGATGTCTGTATAGATTCTTGCAAAGATCACCGGCATCCGCCTTCCATGTCGCAAAAAATGCGAGAAATTCGACGATGCCGCGCAGGAAATTTCAACAGAACCCGTGAGCCGTCATTGCGCTTCTGGATAGCCCGATGTCGAGCACAGACAACTCAGGCCCCGGCAAGCCCGTCAGGATGGGCGCTTGCAACTTTATCCATCCATGCCCGGCCCGGAGTCATCATGACCGCTAATTCACCGATCACCGTACTTCGCGACACCCATCCGCTGCCCGTCCTCGACGCCTGCAAGTGGGAAAAACTCGAAGGCGATCCGCACACCGTCAACCTCAACGCCTACACCAGCGAAGACGGCAACAAGATCATGGGCACCTGGATCTGCACGCCGGGCAAGTGGTACGTGGAATACGTGAAATGGGAATACTGCGACTTCCGCGAGGGCTACTGCATCATCACCCCTGAAGGCAAAGAGCCGATCCACCTGCGTGCCGGCGACATCTTCGTCATCGAGCCGGGCATGAAAGGCACCTGGGAAGTGGTGGAAACCGTGCGCAAGTATTTCGTCTTCGCCTGATCCCGCAACAAAACGACACCCGGTTACAAAAGCGACATCTGCCGCTCGAGTGGTTATTCAGGTAACGACTCGATGCGGCACACCTCCCCCGTTACGCCTCTGCCTCTCCTGCCCCACACTTGAAACGCCCGTACCAAACGCCTCGCCGCAGTTTTGCCCGATCCCTGGAAAAACCCGACAATCGCTTTTTGCCACCCAGTGACCAATTGGTTTTCTTTGTGAACGCAAAGCCTGCCTGTGTCGATTTCAGACACCAAGGTGGCGTAATCAGGAAACTCGATTGTCGGACAAGCCGGGTAAGGTGGCGCTGCTTTTCACCGATATAACCACATCACGAAGGTGGGTTTGACTGGAGCGGCCGCGTCTGGAGGGCGCCGCGTTCAGAAAGGGCATCAGGCAACCGTGACCATCACTTGCCCCCCATCAGCACGTTTCAATGTCGCTCTCAGAGAAAAAAAATAATGATCAGCCCGAGCTCCAAGGATTCGAACGGCCAATTGGCGCAGGGCTTCAAGCCTCGTCACGTCACCATGTTGTCTATCGCCGGGATCATCGGCGCCGGATTGTTCGTAGGCTCCGGGCATGCCATTGCGGCGGCCGGCCCGGCGGTATTGCTGGCTTATCTGTTCTCGGGACTGCTGGTGGTTCTGGTCATGCGCATGCTCGGTGAAATGGCGGTGGCCCATCCCGACACCGGTTCGTTTTCCACCTACGCCGACCAGGCCATCGGTCGCTGGGCGGGCTTCACCATCGGCTGGCTCTACTGGTGGTTCTGGGTGCTGGTGATTCCCATCGAGGCACTCGCCGCCGGCCATGTGCTCAACCAGTGGTTCCCGCAGATCGATGCCTGGCTGTTCGCCCTGGTGTCGATCATCGTGCTGGTGATCACCAACCTGTTCAGTGTCGCCAAATATGGTGAGTTCGAATTCTGGTTCGCCATGGCCAAGGTCGTGGCGATCATTGGTTTCATCGGCGTGGGTTTCGCGGTGTTGATGGGCTGGATTCCCGATCGGCAGGTCAGCGGCTTGAGCGGGCTGATGGCCGAACACGGCGGCTTCGCACCCAATGGCTTGTCGGCCGTGGTGGGCGCCTTCATCACCATCATGTTCAGTTTCATCGGCACCGAGGCTGTGACCATCGCCGCCGCCGAATCCGACAACCCGTCGCAGAACATCGCCAAGGCCACCCGCTCGGTGATCTGGCGCATTGGTGTGTTCTACCTGTTGTCGATCTTCGTGGTCATCTCCGTGGTGCCTTGGAACGATCCGCTGCTGGCCGAAGTGGGCTCCTACCAGCGTGCGCTGGAAATCATGAACATCCCCCACGCCAAATTCATGGTCGACGTGGTGGTGCTGATCGCCGTGGCCAGTTGCATGAACTCCTCGATCTACATCGCCTCGCGCATGCTCTACTCGCTGGGCCGTCGAGGCGATGCGCCGAAGGTGCTGAAAGTGACCTCGTCCGAAGGCGTACCACGGGCAGCGGTGATCGCCAGCAGCGTATTGGGTGCGGGCATCACCGTGTGGAGCTATTTCATGCCCGCCGGCCTGTTCGAATTCCTGCTGGCCAGTTCCGGTGCAATCGCCTTGCTGGTGTACCTCGCCATTGCGGTGTCGCAGTTGCGCATGCGCCGGATGCTGCGTCGACAGAACGTCGAACTGACCTTTCGCATGTGGCTGTTTCCATGGCTGACGTGGTTGGTGATCGTGTTCATTTGCGCGGCGCTGACGGTGATGATGATTTCCCCGCAACACCGCACTGAAGTGAGCACGACCATCGGCCTGGCGCTGGTGATTTCCTTCATCGGTCTGATCACCTCGCGGCAATCCGCGCAGCCTGCAAGGGCGACCTCCGTGGGATAACTCGATAGAGATCCCGGCTCCACACACCAGAGGCACGGCGCTACCTTGCGACCGTGCCTCTGGCCGTCATTGCTCCATCCGAGGTCATGACCACGATGTCATCCAGGTCCACCCTGCCCGACGCCAAACCAACCCAGGTCGTCGGTTTCCTTTTGCTCAATCAATTCACCCTGATCTCCCTGGCATCCGCCGTGGAGCCTTTGCGCATGGCCAATCAATTGTCGGGGCAGGAGCTGTATCGCTGGCATACGTTCAGCCCCGGAGGTCAGCAAGTCTGGGCCAGTGACGGCGTGCCGATCACCCCGGATGCTTCCTGGGACGCTCCCTGGGTGGCGGATACGGTGATCGTCTGTGGCGGCGTCGGCATACAGAGCGTGGTCACTCGCGAGCACATCTCCTGGCTCAAGGCCCTGGCGCGCCAATCCCGGCGCCTGGGCGGCATCTGCACCGGCAGCTGGGCGCTGGCCAAAGCCGGTCTGCTCGACGGTTACGAATGCAGCGTGCATTGGGAGTTTCTGGCGGCGATGCAGGAAGCGTTTCCGCGGGTCAGCATGAGCGCGAGCCTGTTCACCCTCGACCGCAACCGCTTCACCAGTTCCGGTGGAACCGCGCCCATGGACATGATGCTGCACCTGATCGGCCGCGATCATGGTCGTGAGTTGTCGGCGGCGATTTCGGAGATGTTCGTCTACGAGCGCATCCGCAACGAACAGGACCATCAGCGCGTGCCGCTCAAGCATGTACTGGGCACCCATCAGCCCAAGCTGCAGGAAATCGTCGCGTTGATGGAGGCCAACCTCGAGGAGCCGATCGACCTGGATAACCTGGCCGATTACGTGGAGTTGTCGCGTCGACAGCTGGAGAGACTGTTCCAGAAATACCTGAACTGCACACCGTCGCGGTACTACTTGCGATTGCGCCTGATCCGCGCACGGCAGTTGCTCAAGCAAACGTCGATGTCGCTCATTGAACTGGCGACGGTCTGCGGGTTTGTGTCCACACCGCACTTTTCCAAATGCTATCGCGAGTACTTCGGCATGCCGCCCAGCGATGAGCGGGCGGGATCGGAAATGAGCCGCAAGCCGGCGACACCGGTGGTTGCACAACAGCCATCGACCAGGCCGGTGACAGTGCTGGATCAGGCCAGAAATGAGTCAACGTTTGCCAGCGTGCGGATGAGTGATCATTCCCGGTAGCGGTCATTCTTCTGAATCGACATGTTTTTCAGAACCCGTCGACCGCACAACTCATGCTTGATCACCGCGCCCACGTGGACCGCTACCAGGATCAATAGAACCACGCAGGATTGAATGTGTACTCGCATGAACCATGCAGTGACACTCGGGTCGCTCAGCGGTGCCTCGAAGAACAGAATATCGAACACATTGATCGGGCGATCCATCATCAGCACGCCGGTCAACAGGACGACAGCCAATACGAGATACATGGCCTTGTGGACACAGAGCGCCGTGTATTCGGGAAGCGAGCGCTTCCTCAGGGGCAATGAGAGATCGTGAAGGAAGGAGCAATAAAGCCTGAGGATGAAGATCGGGATGTAGAGGGAAGTCAGCGAAACATTGAGAAACGCCACCCAATCCTTGGTTTCAGGTTCGACCTCAACGACAGCCACGTAGAAGCCGGATAACAGCGTCCAGATGATCACCATAGCCGACAACCAATGCAGCACCACCTGGCGTGGCGAATAAACCGAAGAACTCACCTGTCACAGACTCCCGCTTTCAAAAGCGCGAATCCTAGTGCGGGTAATTTGGGATTTCTGTACGAAGATTCCGAAAAAACAGTGAGTTACCCAGTCCAGCTGTTAGGTGATGTTTCTGACTGAAAAAGCGAAAGATCGCAGCCTTCGGCAGCGATCTTTTCAAGAATAAAAAACCGAGGACCCGCCCGACGCGGATCCCCGGAAACAGCCTTACTCAGGCTTGCGATAGCTGTTGATGATCGCCGAGAAGTCGTTGCCGCCCTCTCCACGCAAACTCATCGCCTGGTACAACTGCTGGGCCACCGCACCGAGAACGACCGGCTGGTGTGCCTGTCGCGCTGCTTCAGTGGCCAGGCCCAGGTCCTTGAGCATCAGCTCGGTACCGAAACCGCCGGTGTAGCCGCGAGAGGCTGGCGCCGTTTCGACGATGCCCGGCCATGGGTTGTACATCTCCGAACTCCAGCAACGACCAGTGGAGCTGTTGATGATGCCCGCCAGCACCTTGGTGTCGATGCCCAGGGCATCGCCCAGCGCCATGGCTTCGCTGACGCCGACCATGGAAATGCCCAACAGCAGGTTGTTGCAGATTTTAGCGATTTGCCCGGTGCCGACCTCACCACAATGGACGATGTTGCGGCCCATGTGCGCCAGTACCGGTTGCAGGGTGGCGAACAGTTCCGCGGTACCGCCGACCATGAAGGTCAGCGTGCCCGCCGCCGCGCCGCCGGTGCCGCCGGAGACCGGTGCATCGGCCATGGCCACGCCCTGTTTGGCAGCAGCGGCGGCCACGTCACGGGCGGTCTGTGGATCGATGGTGCTGCAATCCACCGCCGGCACACCCTTGCCGATACCGGCAAGTACGCCGTCTTCACCCAGCCAGACGCTGCGCACATGCACTGCGGCCGGCAGCATGGTGATCACCAGTTCCGCACCCTGCGCTGCTTCGCGGGCCGAGGCGCTGATGCTGCCGCCCAGTTGCTCCAGCTCCGCCAGCACGGTTTTGTTCAGGTCCACCATGCGCAGCGAATGGCCGGCCTTGATCAGGTTGCGCGCCATCGGCGCGCCCATGTTGCCCAGACCGATAAAAGCGATTTTCATGCCTGGCTCCTTATCGCAGATTGATGGTGGTGTTCACGCCGTCGTTGACGCTGTCGTCATCGAACCAACGGGCAGTGACCGTCTTGGTCTGAGTGTAGAACTGCACCACTTGCTTGCCATACGGGCCGAGGTCGCCCAGCTTGGAGCCACGGGAACCGGTGAAGCTGAAGAACGGGACCGGCACCGGAATCGGGATGTTGATGCCGACCTGACCGACGTCGATTTCGCTCTGGAATTTACGCGCCGCCGCACCGCTCTGGGTGAACAGGCCGGTGCCGTTGCCGAACGGGTTGGCGTTGACCAGGGCAATGGCCTCATCGAGAGTGGCAACTTCCAGCACCACCAGCACCGGGCCGAAAATTTCCTGGGTGTAGATCTGCATGTCGGTGGTCACGCCGGAGAACAGGGTCGGGCCGACAAAGTTGCCCTTCTCGTACCCTGGAACACTGATCTCGCGACCATCCAGCTCCAGCTTGGCGCCTTCCTTGATGCCGCTCTCGATCAGATCGAGAATCCGCGCCTTGGCCTTTTTCGAAATCACCGGGCCGACGTCGGTGCCCGGCTCGCTGCCGGCATTGACCTTGAGCTTCTGCGCCAGCGCCTTGAGATCCGGCAGCCATTGCTTCGCCGCGCCCACCAGCACCACCACCGAGGTGGCCATGCAACGCTGACCCGCCGCGCCGAAACCGGCACCGACCAGGGCATTGAGCGCTTGTTCGCGATTGGCGTCTGGCAGGACCACGGCGTGGTTCTTGGCGCCCATCATCGATTGCACGCGCTTGCCGTGTTTGCCAGCCAGGTCGTAGACGTGAGTACCGACCGCAGTCGAGCCGACGAAGGACACGGCCTTGATGTCTTTATGGGTGCAGAGCCCGTCCACCACGTCCTTGCCGCCGTGCACGACGTTCAGTACACCGGCCGGAATGCCGGCTTCGATGGCCAGCTCAACCAGCAGCATGGTCGACATCGGGTCCTGCTCGGAAGGCTTGAGGACGAAGGTGTTGCCGCAGGCGATGGCCATCGGGAACATCCACAGCGGAATCATCGCCGGGAAGTTGAAAGGGGTGATGCCGGCGCACACGCCGATCGGCTGGCGCAGGGTGTAAGTGTCGACGCCACCGGCGACGTTTTCAGCGAACTCGCCCATCTGCAGGGAGCCGATGGAGCAGGCGTGCTCGACCACTTCCAGGCCACGGAAAATGTCGCCCTCGGCGTCGGCAATGGTTTTGCCCTGCTCGGCGCTCAGCACCGCGGCGATGCGCTTGGAATGCTCGCGAATCAATGCCTGGAGCTTGAGCATGATGCGCATCCGCGCGCCGATCGGGGTCAGCTTCCAGGTCTGGAAGGCGCGATGGGCCGCGCTGATCGCCGCATCGACTTCCTCGGCGGTGGCGAACGGAACCTTGGCCAGCACTTGCTGGGTCGCCGGATTGACGATGTCGTGCCATTCGGTGGTCTTGGATTCGACCCACTCACCGTCGATCAACAGCTTGACCTTCTGCACGGTGGTTTCGTTGGGCGTGAGCGATGCGTTCATGTCGATCTCCTGGACGTTGTTCTTATTCAGAGAGCTATCAGTCGAGTCAAGGCGAGCAGGTCGCCTCGAGAGAAGTCCTGTGCCGCGAATAGGTTTCGCGCTGTTTTTGGAGTATAGATGTGCAAACTTCCAACAAGAACGCACATAAAAGCCGGTCCAACATGCAAAAAAACATCACGTCCCTGGGGTCGCTGAACTGGGACGACCTCAAGTTTTTCCTCGAAGTGGCCCGCACCCGCAAGGCCAGCACCGCCGCCAAGCGCCTGGCGGTGGACTACACCACCGTGTCGCGGCGCATCAGTTCGCTGGAAGCTTCGTTGGGTACGCTGTTGTTCGAGAAATCGCGGACCAGCGGCTTTGTCCTGACCGCTGAAGGCCAGCGTTTGATGGGTTACGCGGAATCGATTGAAAGCACACTGCACATGGCCTGCGAGCAGGTATCAGGCTCCGGCGTGGCACTGTCCGGGCATGTCCGCATGGGCTGCACCGAAGGCTTCGGCAGCTTCTTCATAACCCCGCAGCTGAGCCACTTCGTCGACGCCTACCCGGCCATCTCGGTGGACATCCTGCCCCTGCCGCACTTCATCAGCCTGTCCAAGCGCGAGGCCGACATCGTCATCGCCCTGGAACGCCCGGAACACGGGCCGTACGTGTGCTGCAAACTCTGCGACTACCGCCTGCAGCTCTACGCGACCCAGGAATACCTCGACAAACACCCACCCATCCGCCGCGCGGCCGACCTGGGCAAGCATTCATTCATCAGCTATGTCGACGACCTGGCCTTCAGCTCGGAGCTGCTCTATCTGGCCAACGTCCTGCCCAGCGCCAGCGCCAACCTGCGCAGCACCAGCGTAATCGCGCAATTCGTCGCGGCGCAGCAGGGACGCTCTCTGGCAATCCTGCCTTGCTTCCTCGCGGCGCAGGATCCGCGGTTGCTGCCGGTGTTGCCGGAGGAGATCAACATCACGCGGCAATTCTGGATGTACTGCCGGGAGGACCTTAGGAAGCTCAAGCGCATCACCCTGTTGTGGGATTACATCAGGGAGGTGACGGAGCTGAATGGGCCGTTGTTGCTGGGCCAGACGCGGGAGCTGCGTTTTACCGACTGAGCCCCTGAGAACACCATCCAAACTGTGGTGTGTTCAGCCAGACAATACGCGGCAGCCCTTGCGAGTGAGCTCCAGCCGCTGGTAGCTCGCCCGATTTTCGTCACCCAGGCTCATCAACTGCGGCAACGCCACCTCGGGATCATCCAGGCGCAATCCTTTCAGGAATTCGATATCGCGCTCCCACCATTTGCTTTTCAGCAACCGCGAAATGACTTCCGGCGAATGCCGATACTTGACCACTTTCGCCGGCACGCCCGCGACGATGGCGTACGGCGGCACATCGTGGGCCACCAGCGCACGGGTGGCGACAATGGCGCCGGTGCCAACTTTTACGCCTTCCATAATCATCGCGCTGTGGCCGATCCACACATCATCGCCAATCGTCACATCGGCAATGACAGGATCGTACGTGAGCGCCGTGTCGGTGTACTGGAACGGGTGGGAGCTGACCCAGTCTGAAGGGTGAGTGTTTTTTTCCTGACCGATGTAGCAGTTATTGCCAATCGAACAAAAGCGTCCGATGGACGAAACCGTCGACAACTTGCTGTCACTACGGATGTAGGTATGGGCGCCAATAGTCAGATCCCTGGCATCGATGATCACATGCCCCAGAGACACACCTTCTTCAATGATCAGCGTCGTATTCTTACCGAGTGAAGACACCCCGCCCGCGAACTTGCACGTGTGCTCTCGAAGCCATCGCTTCCAATAACGGTTTCGGTAAAAACTCAGTAATTTTTTCATCTGCTTAATCAACGCTTGTTTCTTGTTGTCTGAGCCTGAAGCGCTCATGCAAAAATTCGGATGCCCGGCTCGGACCGGGCAGGACACAAAGCATACCGTCGATCACTCGGCGCTCACCACAATGGCAACCCGACGATTTTCCGTGCGGCCGGAAGCCGTGTCATTGCTCGCCACCGGCTTGCTGCTGCCGAAACCCTGCAACTGGATGTTCTCCTGTTTCATGCCGGCGTCAGCCAGGACGATGGCGACGCTCTTGGCGCGGCGCAGGGAGAGCTGTTCGTTATAGGCCTCCTTGCCCGACGCGTCGGTATGCCCATCAACCCGCACCCGCTCGATCCCCACGCTCAGCAGCGACTTGCCGATGCGCTGGACGATTTCGCTGCTCTGCGCATTGAGGCTGTCGACGTCACTGCCAAACAGCACTTTGCCGGACAGGCCGAACGCCCAGCCCTCGTCGGTCAACTCGAAGCCTTGCTGTTTCAGCACGGCGATCTGCGCCGGGGTCAGGCCTTTAGGCGGCACCGACTGACAACCGGCCAGGCTCAGCACGGCCATCAACAGGGTGATCGAGAACAAGCGCAGGGTACGTTGGGTGAGTGAGAACACGGACATTCAGCTCCTTGATTAAACATCGGCGACAGGGTGCTCCGACCCTGCGGTATGTTGCGCGCCCCGGGTGAGGCGCTTGGCTTGATACATCGCACCATCGGCGGCATCGAGCAATGCGCTCGGCGTGCCCCCGTGATCGGGGTACACGGCGATGCCGATGCTCAGCGAAGTCATCACCTCGTGCGCCCCCGGCAACTCGATGGGCGTCTCCATACTGGCGAGGATCTTGTCGGCGATCCGCTCGGCGTCTTCGGTCTTGTGCAGCGGCGTCAGCAGCACCGCGAATTCATCGCCGCCCAGGCGCGCCACCAGATCCTCTTCACGCAGTTGCGCCTTGACCCGACTGGCCACGGCCATCAGCACGGCGTCACCGGCGGCATGCCCGAAGCTGTCGTTGATGTCCTTGAACCGGTCGCTGTCGAGGAACAGCACCGCCACTCGCTCGTTGAACTTGTTGGCGTTGCGCAACGCCCGCATCAGCCGGCCTTCGAAGAACGCCCGGTTGGGCAGCCCCGTGAGGCTGTCGTGATTGGCCTGGTGCGCGAGGGACTCGTTCTCGCTGCGCAGGTGGAACTGCCTGGATTCGAGCTCATCAAGCAGCGCATTGAAGTCGTTGCCCAGATTGTCGAGCTCGGCGATGGTCGCCGGCGGCACGCGTCGATCCAGGGCCCGCTCGCTGCGCGCGGCATGAGCCACCGCGGCCAGACGACGCAAGGGGCCGGTGATGCCGCGCAGTTGCCGGCGCGCCAGATAGAGCGCGACCCAGGCACTGATCGCCGTACACAGCAAAATTCCCACCAGACCACTGAGCAAAAAGCGCATCAAGCTGCCACCGTGTCCGGTCAGCCGAATACTGCCGACCTCGCGGTCCTGATGAAGGATCGGCATGCTGATGGGCTTTTCCAGAAAGACCTTGGCCAGCTGCAGTTCGAGCTCGGTCAACAACCCGGTTTCCGGCCGCTGCCAGCGCGCCAGCACCTGTCCCTTCGCATTCAGCACCTGAGCATCGGCAACTTCTTCGGTGGAGGCGATCAGCGCCAGCGCTTCCGACGCGGCGGCTTTGTCGTTGAACACCACGGCCGCTTCCACGGTGTAATTGATCGAGCGGGCGATCAGGTGCAGGTTGTGATCGGCATACACCCGCAACGCCAGAATGCCCAGCAAGGTCAGGGACACGCTGGCCATGGCCACGGCCACCAGCGCCACGATCAGATGACCGCGGCCGATGACCGAACGCAGGGTCGGGCGACTACCCGGCTTGAGCAGACTCATGTGGCCGCCGGCTTGCGACGGGACAGTTGCAGTACGCTCGGATGGATGCGCACACCACTGCGGGCGACGGAGTCGAGATTGACCTCGAAGGACACTTGCTCATCGCTGACCCGTAGACAGAACAGATTGCCGACGGTGCATTGATCATCGCTCTCGCTGATGCTCAATACCGGGCGGCCGGTCAGCGCGGCATACAAGTGGCTGCGCTCCTCAACGGTCAACTTGCCGATGTACGCTGCATCGCATTCATCGGCGATGGTCGGGTTGCTGGCCAGCAAGCGGCGCACGGTCACGGGTCGGCCCGTCGCCTGGGTCGTGCCTTTAAGCAGGTCATCGGTGTATTCGGTGGGGCCGATCACGCACAGGCGAAGCCGGTCGGGTTCAACCGGCCAGCGGGCATAACTGAGAATGCCGAGGACGACTTCGGTGACGGCCTTGGCGCGTTGCTCGGCCGGGCTCGCAGGAGCTTGCGGTTGAGCGCAGACAATCCCCGACAGCAAACACAGAAGGCCGGCGAGCAGTGCCTGTTTGCTGCTCATGACACGCCCTGTCGTCCTGACAGCCACCTTCATGCGGGGATTCTCTTCAACCGTAACCAAATGATGCCGCAACGATAGCATAGCGACGGGACGCCAGCGAAGCAGCGCCCCTTCATGCCCGATGCTTTTTCAATCAGCCAGGTCTGAATCGCCCTTGAGCTCGAGCATCAAGCCGCTCAGGCGTTTGACCTTGCGCTTGACCGCCTCTTCGAAGACGCCGCCACGGGGCTCGATCAGGGTGAACCAGTCCTTGGCCCGGGTGATCCCGGTGTAGATCAGTTCCTTGGTGAGCACCGGATTCAGGGCGTCCGGCAGGATCAGCGCGGTATGGGCGAACTCCGAGCCCTGGGATTTATGCACGGTCATGGCGTACACGGTCTCGACATCATTGAGCCGGCTCGGCAGGACGAACCGCACTCCGCCCTGCCCGTCGTTGCGCGGGAACGCCACGCGCAAAACCTGCTTGCCCGCCTCGGGCCCGTCGCGCTCGGGCAACTTGAGCGCGATACCGATATCGCCGTTCATCAAGCCCAGGCCGTAGTCATTGCGGGTCATCAGCACGGGACGCCCTTCATACCACTGCTGGTCGCTGTCGATCAGCCGCGCCCTGAGCAGCGCCTCGGTGACCCGCACATTGAGCCCTTCCACGCCCCACGGCCCCTTGCGCACCGCGCATAGCAACTGGAAGGCATCGAAGGCTTGCAGGACCTGGCGCGCCCAGTCCATCCAACTCGGATCTTCCAGCGTGGTGTTGAACGTCGGACGCTGGTTACGCAGCACGCTCAAGTAATGCCGATAGCCCTGGGGTCCTTCGCCATGTCCTTCGAGCAGCAAGCGCTCCAGGGCACGATCCTGTTCATTCTTGAGCGACACGCTGAACACGTCGCCGTGACTGCGTGCCGCCAGCAGATTGCGCGCCTCATCGGGCTGCTGCTGATTGACCCAACGGGCCAACTGGCCGATGCCGCTGCCTTCGCCGAAACGTCGCGAATGACGCAACATCACTACCTGCTGCGCCAATGGATGACTGCCGTGGGTATCTTCCTGCAAGCCGCTGGCTGCCAGGCTTTCGCCACTGACCGACTCCAGCCACTGACGCGTTTGCGGGCTGTACCAACCGGCCTCGGCATCGCGACACAAATCCCCCAGCACCGCCCCCGCCTCCACCGAGGCCAACTGGTCCTTATCCCCCAGCAACACCAGACGGGCATGGGGCGGCAAGGCGTCCAGCAGGTTGGCCATCATTTCCAGGTCAATCATCGAGGCTTCGTCCACCACCAGCACATCCAGCGGCAGGCGATTGCCCCCGTTGTGGCGGAAGTGCCGGGTGCCCGGACGGCTGCCGAGCAAGCGGTGGACGGTGGTGACGTCGGAGGGGATCTTATTGCGGATGTCTTCGCTGACTTTCAGCGTACGCACCTGCTGGCTGATGGATTCGGTCAGGCGCGCGGCGGCCTTGCCGGTGGGCGCCGCCAAACGGATTCTCAGCGGTTGGCCCGCTTCGACTGCGGGCGCCTGGAGCAAGGCCAGCAGGCGCACCACCGTGGTGGTCTTGCCGGTGCCCGGCCCGCCGGTGACGATGCTGAACGCGCCGCGAGTCGCGAGGGCACAGGCGAGCTTTTGCCAGTCGATCACTTCAGCGGATCCGGCCGAACCGAACAGACCGGTCAGGCGCTGAGGCAGGTCGCTCGGGGCGACTTCTTGCACCTCGAGGCGTTGGCGCAACGCATGATCGATCTGCCGCTCGTAGGCCCAGTAGCGGCGCAGATAAAGACGCTTGCCCGACAGCACCAGCGGACGCTGCTGCGCGGCGTCACTGGTGTCGACCGCCAGCGCAACCAGACTTCCGGCCGCCAGCACTTTGCACCAATGGGCGCCATCGAGCGATGCCAGCAACTGTGACGGCAACAGCATCGCGCCACCTTGCACATCGCCTTCGGGCGGCAGCGACAGGGCGAAATCCGGTTCCTTCAAGGTTTCGAACAGATCCAGGCAAACGTGGCCATGGCCCAGTTGATGGCTGGTCAACGCGGCGGCCAGCAGCACCAGCGGATCATCGTCCGGAGCCAGTTCATGCAGGAAGGCGACGAAGGCTTTATCCAGCGCCCGCAGCCAGCCACGTTCGACCCAGCGGGTGAGCAATACCAGCAGGTCGTCGGCACGGCTCAAGGGGGCGAGTTCGGCGAGGCTGCCGGTTGCCGACGAACTCGGCAGCATATCGGCGAAGGTGCGGTTCATAGCAATACTCCCTGTTCCCACGCCGGTTCAGCCTTGGGCTCGGCCTTACCCTGGAACATGCGGTCCAGGCGCTCGATCAGCTCTCTGGGCGGACGGGCGAAATACACCCCTTGTGTCGGCGCACGGGTGCCTCGCAGGAACAGATACAGCGCGCCACCGACATGCCGGTCGTAGTCGTAATCGGCCAGACGAGCCTTGAGCTGACGATGCAGGGCCAGCAGGTACAGCACGTATTGCAGGTCGTAGCGGTTGTCCAGAATCGACTGCTCCATGGCCTGCTCGGTGTACGCCGAGTCATCAGCGCCCAACCAGTTGGATTTGTAATCGGCGACGTAATAGCGACCGTCGTGCTCGAAGGTCAGGTCGACAAAGCCCTTGAACATGCCGTTGAGCAGCACCGGCTCGGCGGCCAGACGCGGCATGCCGTTGTGGGTGTACTGACGCACCAGCGCATCGAGTTTGAGCACATCGACTTTATGGCTGGCGAACCAGAATTCCATTTCGACCTGGTACTGGGTCAGTTGCTCGAACACCACAGGCGCCTGCCCCGCGCCCACCGGCAGCGGCGACTTGAGCAGATGCTGCAACCAGTCGCTCAAGGTGGTGATCCAGCCTTCCCAGCCACGACGATTGCAGCGCCGGGCGATGGCGTCTTCCACAGCTTGCGGCGTGACGGCAAAACCTTCGTCGCCGGCCCACTCGAGCAAGCCATGGAGAAAGGTGCCGGGGTTCGGGCCGCGAGGGAAACGGTGAATATCCGCACCGCCGGCGAGCATCTCACGGGGCGCTTGCGGATCGAGACGTTCGTCGTCGAAGAGCTTCTGCGCCTGCGGGCTTTCCGGTGACTCGTCGCTGCCCTCGCTCAGTACATCGCTCAGGCGCAAAGCGCTGTAGGAGGCGATCCACCAGTTTTCGCTGGCCTTGCGTGACGGCATCATCGGGGCGCGCAAAGCAGCGGTGTTTTGCGGTGGATGGTAGTGCTCGATGGTGGCTTGCGGCATTTCGCCGTAGCCAAGGGACGGGCAATGCTGCTGCAAGTCTTGCAGCCAGCGGTTGAGTTCCTGGGACTCGCTCAGGATGGCGCCGCCACCCAGCAGATAACCCAACGCCGACAGGTGTAGCACCGAGCTGTTGTTGTTCCCGCGCTTGAGATCGGTCACTCCCAGCCAGCAGGCATGCTGCGCCCGGGTCAGGGCCACATAAAGCAGGCGCAGATCTTCAGCCAGTCGCTCGTCGTCAGCCAGGGCGATCAATTCCGCGGTCGGGTTAAGCGTCACTTGCGCCTTGCCGTCGGCATCGTGGTAATGCAGCGGCAAACGACTGCCATCCACCGGTTTCGCCGAGCAAATGAACGGCAGGAACACCAGTGGATATTCGAGTCCCTTGGACTTGTGGATGGTCACCACCTTGACCAGTTGCTCATCGCTTTCCAGACGCAGAATCTGCTCTTCACCCGCTTGGCCGGACAACGCCAGATGCTCGGACAAATGTCGGATCAGCGCTTGTTCGCCATCCAGTTCGGCGGCGGCCTGTTGCAGCAATTCGCACAGATGCAGCAGGTTGGTCAGCACCCGCTCGCCATCGCTGCGGGCAATCAAAGTCTGGGGCAATTGGAAGTCATGCAGCAGGCAGCGCAGCATCGGCAACACGCCCTGCTTGCGCCAGATCTCGCGATAACGACGGAACTGCATGACCCGGGACTCCCAGGCCATTTCGTCCTGATTGAGTTGCTCCAGTTCCACCAGCGACAGGTTGAGCGTGATGCAGGCCAGGGCGGCTCGTAGCGGTCGCTCGACATCCGGCTCGGCGCAGGCCTTGAGCCAGGTCAGCATGTCGTGAGCTTCCTGGGCGGCGAACACCGAATCCTTGTCCGACAGATAAACGCTTCGCACACCGCGAGCGGAAAGCTCGGCGCGCACGGCCTGGGCCTCCTTGCCGTCGCGCACGAGGATGGCGATGTCGGCGGGCCGCAGGCCTTTGAAATCCTCGCCGTCGCGCGTGAACCCGGCCTGGTTCTGTTGCCCGCCGTTGAGCAACGCGGTGATCTGGCTGGCGCAGGCGGCGGCCAGTTGTTGCCGGTACACCGCACCGGATAACGGCTGCTCGGAAGACAGGTGCCAGATGTTCAGTGCTGGCACGGTCTGGCCATCGATCTGCAGAACTTCTTTGCGCCCTTGGGACTGGACCGGCAAGAACGGCACCGGGTTTTCGCCATCGCTCTCACGGAACAGGAACGCACCACGCCCGGCCTCTCGAATCTCGGCGCGTTTAAAGACGTGGTTCACGGCGCTGACCATGCCGTGGCTGGAGCGGAAGTTGGTGCCCAGGGTATGCAGGCGACCCGTCGTGGCCTGACGGGCGCGCAGGTAGGTGTAGATGTCGGCACCGCGGAAGGCATAGATGGCCTGTTTCGGGTCACCAATCAGGAACAGGCCGCTCTCGGGATTGTTGTCTTCGATGCGGTAGATGCTCTCGAAGATACGGTACTGCACCGGGTCGGTGTCCTGGAATTCGTCGATCAGCGCGACCGGGAACTGCTCGCGGATCAAGGTCGCCAGGCGCTCTCCGCCTTCGGCCTGCAAGGCAGCATCCAGACGCAACAGCATGTCGTCGAAGCCCATTTCCGCGCGGCGACGTTTTTCTTCCTCGAAGCGCGCACCGACCCAATGGGCGGCATGCTGCAGAACGGCAGCATCGGGTGTCGGCAAACCATCCAGACACACTTTCAAGGCGTGCATGGCATCGAGACCCGGATGGTCGGGAGCCGGGCCTTTCTTCCAGGCTTCGGCCATCCCCTCGGGGGTCAGGCGCGTGAAACCGGTGCCGATGTCCAGTTGCTCAAGGGCTTCGTCCTCGGCCCAGGTCTTGATCTTCTCGAACCAGGGCTCGAAGTAGCGCGCCTGCATCTTGCGCCCGTCGACGCTTTTGCTGGCGACACCTTCGTGACAGATGGCGAGCAATTCATCCGCCCACTGACGCCACGGCATCTTGAGTTCCAGCAAGGCGGCTCGGCGCTCTTGCAGACACTCCATGATCAGCTCGGCGGGCTCGCGGTTTTCAACCTTGTCCCGCTCGCTGGCAAACAGCCCGCGCACCCGCGGCAACAGCGCCGCCGGCCCGCCCCAATTGGTGCGCACCCAGTTCAGGGCATCGCCTTGCATCGGGTAGCAGAACAAACGCCAATAGTCGCGCAGGACTTCTCCGAGCAGATCGCTGTGATCGGTCTCCAGGGTCTGGGTAAACAGGCTGCCACTGTCGAAGGCGTGCTCGCGCAACATGCGCTGGCACCAACTGTGGATCGTCGAAACCGCTGCCTCATCCATCCACTGCGCGGCGATGTCCAGACGGTTGGCGCAGCCTGCCCATTGCTCGGGCAAATAAGCGTCACGCAGTTCGGCGATCAGGCCGTCGGGAGCTGGAGTTTCATCGCGGAAGAAGCGCGCAGCTTCCGCCAAACGCGTGCGGATTCGCTCACGCAGCTCTTTGGTGGCGGCATCGGTGAAGGTCACGACCAGGATCTGTGGCGGCAACAATTCGCGCCCGAAGCCATTGGCCTCGCCACCATGACCGAGGACCAGACGCAGGTACAACGCGGAAATGGTGAAGGTCTTGCCGGTGCCGGCACTGGCTTCGATCAACTGACTGCCACGCAGCGGGAACGCCAGGGCCAGAGGTGTCTTGGTGGTCATGGGCGCGCCTCCTCTCTGGCCATCGAACGCCAGGGGGCCTCGAGCATCGGTTTGTACAGCGCTTCGCACCAGTCCATGAAGGTCTCGTCGGCGACCAGTGCATCGAAATCGGCAAACTGACGGGCCAGCGCCACGCTTTCGCGACGCTCACCGTCGGTGGTCAGGCCATCGCCTTCATAGGCCTTGCGGCCAGCCGCTTCGGCCTTCATCGGATCCGTCTGGCCCAGCCAGGCGAAGGCCGTCTTGACTGCGATCGGCAGCGGCTGGCGCATGCCGGCTTTCCAGGCCAGCAGCAGATCTCCCAATATCCGTTTCGCTGATTGGGTTTCCATCGGAGCGAGCATCAAGCTGTCATCGCTGGCTACCAATGCGGTGGTCATCTCCAGGCCGCTGGCGCATGCGATCAGATGGTCTACCCAGGGGCGCGTCAGGCGATGCCATTTACGCGACTTGATCGAGCCGATGCTGTTGGGGATCGTAGCCACGGACAGCAATCCGCCATCGGCACGCTGATGCAGGCCACTGAGCCAGCCTTCAATGCGCAGATCATGCAGTTCCAGATTCACCGGTAGCGCACTGATTAACGGTGTTGGCCATAGAGCCAACAACTGATGGTAGCGCTGTACCAGATCCGGCAGCGGTTCGATCAACTCTCGCTGGAGGCACTCGCCAAATCCGGCCATGGGCAGCAGGCCGCTGTTTTGCAGGCGCCGCGCTTGTGCCTCGAGAGCCTGGTCGGGGTTATCCACGTCATTGAGCGCGGCCTTCAGCAGGTTGTCGCTGAGGCTGTAGCGTTGCAATGCGTCGAGGACGAAAGGCTCCTCATCCGCCAGAGGTACTTCGGCGGCTTCGAAGAACACCTTCAATCTTTGGCTGAAGAAATGCCGCACCGGGTTGCGCAGGAAATCCTGGAGCTGACCGATACCCAGCGGCTCCTCTTGAACGTGAGGCGCGAGGATTTCGTTATCGGCAGTCTGGCTGGGTGCGTGATGAAGCACCTGCCATTCGTTGGCGTAGCTGAACAGGTCATCGCCTTCGTGGAAGTAGCGAGCGCTGAAGGGTTGCAATGGGTGTTCCTGGGTCAGCGCTTCAAGCACGTCTTCTTCGGCGTCGCTTGATTTCCAGCCGCTGGCGAGGTGATCGCGCAGTTGACCGATCAGTACCGACGCGGGGCGCTCACTGTTGTCGCGAATGCTGCGACCGACCCAGCTGATGTACAGCTGATCGCGGGCCGACAGCAGCGCTTCGAGCAAAAGGTAACGGTCGTCCTCGCGACGTGAACGATCGCCCGGGCGGTAGTCGCTGCCCATGAGGTCGAAGTCCAGTGGCGGTTGCGCGCGTGGGTAGTCGCCGTCATTCATGCCCAGCAGGCACACCAGTTTGAAAGGGATCGCACGCATCGGCATCAGGGTGCAGAAGTTCACCGCGCCGGCGAGGAAGCGTTGGGACAAGCGGCCCTGATCCAGGCCGGCCAGCCAGGCTTCACGAACGACGGTCAGCGGCAGTTCGTCCTGCAGACCGACCGACTCACAATTCTCCAGCCAGGCTTCGCGCAGCTCTTCCAGCTGCGTCAGCAAGAAGTCGTCATGCTCGTTGGTGGCCTGGAAGAACAGCGACGTCAACGCCTGCAAGCGCAGGCTCCATTGGCTCGGTGATGCCGGTTGTGTGAGTTCCCGATGGGCGATTTCCAGCGCATCCAGCAATGAAACCAGCGGACCGATGAGTGCCGCATCCAGCCCGCCAATTTCGTTGTAAGGCTCAATGCCGCCGTACATGCTGCCACTGCCAACGGCATAACCAAGCAGCATGCGACGCAGGCCGAAACGCCAACTGTTTTGCTCAAGAGCCTCGGGCAAACCGAGGCCTGCACGTTGCTCGGCGTTCATGCCCCAACGAATGCCCGCGCCTTCGATCCAGCTGTGCAGGGTCGGCAGATCGCGCTCCTCGACACCGAAGCGCGCGCGCAATGCGGGTACGTCCAGCAGATCGAGAATTTCACTCACGGGGAATCGACTGTCAGGCAATTTGAGCAGGTGTTCTACGGCGATCAGCAACGGGTCGCGACCGCGCTGGCCCTGGTCTGCCAGCGTGAAGGGAATGAAACGTGGGTCGTGACGATCGAGCTGGCCGAATACGGCGCGAATATGCGGTGCATAGCTATCGATGTCCGGGACCATCACGATCACATCCCGGGGGCGCAAATGAGAGTCGGCGCTGAAGCGTGCGAGCAACTGGTCGTGAAGGATCTCCACTTCACGCTGGGCACTGTGGGCAATGTGAAAACGGATCGACTGATCTTGCTGTGGATCGATGACTGGCCAGCGTTCGCGGGTCTCGTTCAGGGGGCGCAGTTCGAGGATGTCGTCTTGCAGCTGATTGAGCATGTTCAGGGGCTGGCTGTCGCTGAACAGGTCAATGCGACCGTCGCGGAACGCTGCGCGATAGCTGTTGGGATCGTCGTAGCTGTCGAGCAGGTTTATGTAGTCCCTGCCCTGCTTGCCCCAGGCGGCCAGCAGCGGATGAGCGTGCTGATGCAGAGTTTGCGGGTCGAGCACCACCGGCATGCCACTCTTGCGGGCCTGGCGTTTGTATTGATGTCGCAGGAGGTCTTTATCGGCAACGATGTCTGCCCAGTGATGACGGCAGGGGTTGTGTACGCACAGCAATACTTGGCTGAAGCGGGCCAATCCGGCGAGAGCCTCCAGGGCTTGGGCTGGTAGTGAAGAGATACCAAACACGATTACTCGAGAAGGTAACCCTTTGGGGGCTACTTCAAGATTGTTGACGCGCTCGATGAAGCGCTGGTGGACGCCGGCGCGACTTTGGGACATGCCTTCTTCGCCGACATCCACCAGCAGTGCACGCCATAACTCTGCTTGCCAGCAATTGGCGGGGGGGAGCGGCTTGGCTTCGCCTCGGCCGCTACGCAATTGATGGCGTCCTTCGGCCCAGTCTTCGAGCCAGTCTGCGCGGTACACCTGATATTGGTCGAACAAGTCAGCCAGTCGCTCAGCCAACTGGTAGCGCTTGCGCAGGTCGGTGTCGTGGGTCAGAAAACGTTGCAGGGGCTCGAAGTGCGGTTGATTGATCAATTGCGGCAGCAGGCGCATCAGGCGCCAGGTCAGCGGGGCTTTATCGAGCAAGGATTTGACCGGGATTTCGTCACGACCCAGGACCATGCGGTAGAGCTGCCACATGAAGCTGCCGGGCAACTGGACATCAATCGCGGCGGCGATTCCGCAGCCGCCCATGTCATCGTCCTCAGCATCTTCGGCCAGCGCCAGTTTGAGCCACTGTGCAATGCCGTTGCTTTGTACCAGGGCAATCTCATTTTCCAGGGGAGCCAGCGGGTAGCGGCGCATCCAGCTCACCACCAGGCTGCGCAGCTCGTCCAGGCGGTTGCCGTGAACCACCATAAAACCAGCACTGAGGGACGTTGCGTCCGGCATAAAGGCTTCCTTGGAAAATACGAATGCTAGGGCCGAACCTTAGCATTGTCGGGGGGCGGTGACAGCGGGGAGCTGTTCAGCTTTGGTTGCGAACTTTTTACGCGCGCAAAAAACAAAACCCCAACTGCTTTCGCAATTGGGGTTTCGGAATTTAATCTTGACG